>DAOLDO010000189.1:0-9174 GCA_035327325.1 Chloroflexaceae bacterium
AATGGCCAAACGCGCAAGCCTATCGCTGCCCCGTCACCAACCAGCGGGCGCGCAACCAACTCGGGGGTCGAGGGGGCAGCGCCCCCCGCCTGCGGGAGCGTGAAGGGGGAGTCCGCAGGCGGGGGCGGCGGCCCCCTCACAAAAGGCGGGGAGCGTGAGGGGCCGCGCCCTCGTGCTGCGCTCGGGCGCAGGCCCTACGTCCGCTCCTCCACGAAGCGGAAGATATCCGTCTCGCTGATGATACCGACGGGCTGCCCGTCTTTCACCACGACCACGCGGCGGATATTCTTCTCGAGCATAAGGTTCGCGCACTCCTTGAGGGTCAGATCGGGGCCGACGGTGATCAGGGGACGGGTGGCGATCTCCTCGACCGTCATGCCGTCGATCTGGCGCTCGTCGCGCACCACCTTCTTGAGCACGTCGCGCATGGTCATGATGCCCCACTCGCCGCTGCCGTTGGGCTCGACCACCACGCTGGTGATGCCCCGCGAGCGCATCAGGTGGGTCGTGTCGCCGAGGGGCGCCGCCCCTGGCACGGCGATCACGCCGCGGGTCATCAGGGCGCCGACGCTCTGGCGCGGGTAGGACTCCGTCTCGACCGGGCGGACCAGGTCGGCGCTGACGTGGGGCGCCATGCGCTGCTCGTCGCCGAGGACGCGCTCCATGTTGGCGATCATCGCATCGGCGAACTCCGAGGTCTTGACCTCCCTCGCGCCCTGCATCAGGCGGGCGAAGTCGTAGGTGACGGTCTTCTGGGCGATCGTCATCTCGAGGGCGCTGATGATCAGGTCGGCTGCCTCGACCCAGCCCATGTAGCGCAGCATCATGTCGCCGGAGAGGATGACCGAGCCGGGGTTGACCTTGTCCTGGTTGGCGTACTTGGGCGCGGTGCCGTGGGTGGCCTCGAAGATCGCGTGGCCGGTCACGTAGTTGATGTTGCCGCCGGGGGCGATGCCGATGCCGCCGACCTGGGCCGCCACGGCGTCGGAGAGGTAGTCGCCGTTGAGGTTGGGCGCGGCGATGATGTCGAACTCGTCGGGGCGGGTAATCACCTGCTGGAAGGCGATGTCGGCGATGGCATCCTTGATCAGGATCTTGCCGGCGGCGAGGGCGGCCCGCTGCTCGGCGTTGGCCGCCGCCTCGCCCTGGGCCGACTTGGTGCGCTCCCACTGGCTCCAGGTGTAGACATAATCGCCGAAGACCCGCTCGGCGTACTCGTAGCCCCAGTCGCGGAAGGCGCCCTCGGTGAACTTCTGGATGTTGCCCTTGTGGACGAGGGTCACGCTCTTGCGCTTGAAGGTGATCGCGTACTGAATGGCGGCGTGGACCAGACGGTCGGTGCCGACCCGGCTGATCGGCTTGAGGCCGACGCCGAGCTCGACCTTGCCCTCGGCCGGGGCGCCGCTCATGCTCAGGAACTCGTCGGCCCGCGCGGCGGTGCCGAAGCGGATCTTCTTGAAGTCCTTGGGGAAGACCTGCTCGAGGAACTGGAGCACGCGGGCGGCCTCGTCGGTGCCGCCGCGGTACTCGATGCCCGTATAGATGTCCTCCGTGTTCTCGCGGAAGATCACCATGTCCACCTTCTCGGGCGACTTCACGGGCGAGGGCACGCCGGCGAAGTGGCGCACGGGGCGCAGGCAGACGTAGAGGTCGAGGAGCTGGCGCAGGGCTACGTTGAGCGAGCGGATCCCGCCGCCGACGGGCGTGGTCAGGGGGCCCTTGATGCCTACCAGATACTTCTGGAAATCAGCGACCGTCTCGTCGGGCAGCCAGTTGCCCGTCTCGCGGAACGCCTTCTCGCCGGCGAGGACCTCGTGCCAGACCAGCCTGCGCTCGCCGCCGTAGGCTTTTTCGACGGCGGCGTCGAAGACGCGCACGCTGGCGCGCCAGATGTCGGGGCCGGTGCCGTCGCCCTCGACGAAGGGGATGACCGGGTGGTCGGGCACGATCAGCTTGCCGTCTTTGATCGTAATGATCTCGCCCTGCGGGGGTGTGCGCGTGGACATCCTGGTGGCTCCTCCAGTACCTGTAGGCGTCGGCCGTGGGGGGGTGAGGCTTGGGCGGCCGGGGCCGCCGCGTCGCCTGGCCCACACATCCCCGCCCAAGGCAGCGGATCGGGCCGGTTGAGGCCGCACCAGGGCGCCCTGCGCGGGGGGATTCCGGCCCCATTATAGCGCACTTGGCGCCGTTCACCGCGCTTGCCCGCACAAGGGTTGAGAATCGGTCAAGGGGCGGCGCACTTGCCCCGCGCAGGAGGGCCGGCGCCCTGTTGCTCGCCATGACATGCCCCGGCGCTGCTCGCCGTTGTGAGGCCCCTCACAATGCCGGTGAGCGCCTTCGCGCCCCGACTCTGACCTCTTTACCAGATAATTCCAGCCTGCTGTCGCGTATTTGCACTATTTATGCACGAAATTCTGGTGCATTGCCTCGTGCGGCGGTGGAGCAGCGGGTCGCGGGGTCTGTGGGTGGCTGTGATATATGACAGCGACAGGGGTGCTCAGCCAGCAAGCACAGAGCGAATTAAGGCATTGCAAACGCTCTGTTGATGGTTCGTTCCCGTTGACACAAGCTTAATCATGGGTATAATTCCTGCTGCAAGCCTTGAGCATGCTGCTAGTCGTCGCCACACCGGACGCCGCTCCGGTTCTCCGCGCCAGCCACAGCACGAGCACCTTGCGCGACGTCGCGCCTCCAGCGCCCGCCGCGCCGCCTGGAGGGCCCTATGCTCGGTTCGTTCCTCCCCATCCTGGTCCTCTTCCTGGTCGCCGCCTTCATCGCCGTGTTCGTGATCACGGCCTCGTCGCTGCTCGGCCCGCGCAGGAGCAGCGCCCGCAAGCTGGCCCCCTACGAGTCGGGCATGGAGCCGATCGGCGCGGCAATCCGCCGCATCCCGGTCAAGTTCTACGTCGTCGCCATGCTCTTCATCGTCTTCGACATCGAGGTGGTCTTCTTCTACCCCTACGCCCTGGTCTTCCGCCAGCTTGGGGTGCCGGGCCTGGTGGCGATGGGCGTCTTCTTCCTCGTGCTGGTGGTCGGCTTTGTCTACGAGTGGAAGAAAGGTGCGCTGAAATGGGAATAGAAGAGAAGGCCGGCGATCTCGGCGTCGTCACGACGTCGCTTGAATATGTCGTCAACTGGGGCCGCACCAACGCGATGTGGCCGCTGCTCTTCGGCCTGGCCTGTTGCGCGATCGAGATGATGGGCGCCCAGAGCGCCAACTACGACCTGTCGCGCTTCGGCATGGAGATCAACCGGGCCTCGCCCCGGCAGGCCGACCTGATGATCGTCGCCGGCCGGGTCAGCCGCAAGATGGCCCCGGTCGTCCGCCGCCTCTACGACCAGATGAGCGACCCGAAGTGGGTGGTCGCCATGGGCGACTGCGCCTCCTGCGGCGGGGTCTTCAATAACTACGCGATCGTCCAGGGCGTGGACGAGGTCGTCCCCGTGGATGTCTACGTGGCCGGCTGCCCGCCCCGCCCCGAGGCCCTGATCGACGGGATCATGATGCTCCACGAGAAGGTCATGCGCGAGAAGCTCAGCGGCAAGAAGGAGGCGGCGATCCGCCTCGACCAGCCCCTCATCCAGCAGGTGGACGTGAAGCGCTAGTGGCATGGCACTGGGAAGATGAGGGTAAGGGCGCCCCAACGTGGGCGCCCACGCTGGGGCGCCCCCACATGCGTTCACCATCAAGATCGCTGTGTCGCGCCACTAGTACGGCGTGGACTAGAAGGCCAGCTATGGACAACCAGACCGTCCTCTCAACCATCGCCGAGCGCTTCCCGCGGGCCGTGCTGGGCACCAGCGAGTTCCGCGGCGACCTCAGTATCACGCTCAGGCGCGAGGACCTGGCCGAGGTCGCCCGCTTCCTGCGCGACGAGCCGTCCCTGCGCTACACCTTCCTCGAGAACCTCTGCGGCGTGGACTACCTCGGTCGCCACCCGCGCTTCGAGGTGGTCGCCCACCTGGTCAGCATGCGCCACCTCCACCGCGTCTGCCTCAAGGCCGGCGCCCCCGAGGACGACCCGCGCGTCCCCTCGCTCACGCCGATCTTCGTCACCGCCAACTACCAGGAGCGCGAGACCTGGGACCTGCTGGGCATCGTCTTCGACGGGCACCCCTCGCTCACCCGCATCCTCATGCCCGACGACTGGATCGGCCACCCCCAGCGCAAGGACCACCCCCTCGGCGACGAGGCGGTCGCCTTCACCTTCAACCAGGAGCAGATCTACGCCCAGAAGCCCTTCGCCAAGGAGTAGCTCGGCCCTGGCGGGCGCGCCGGCCGCCCACTTGAGGTTCTTATGACCCAGACCTTCCACGTCCCCACGCCCCACGAGATCACCGGCCCGGCCATCGCCGGGAAGACCGAGACCATGGTGCTCAACATGGGGCCCCACCACCCGAGCACCCACGGCGTGCTGCGTCTGGTGCTCGAGCTCGACGGCGAGGTGGTCGTCAACGTCGCCCCCGACGTCGGCTTCCTCCACACCGGCATCGAGAAGAACATGGAGAGCAAGACCTACCAGAAGGCCGTGGTCATGACCGACCGCACGGACTACCTGGCCCCCCTCTCCAACAACCTCTCCTACGCCCTCGCCGTCGAGAAGCTGCTCGACGTCGAGATCCCCGAGCGCGCCCAGACGATCCGCGTGCTGCTGGTCGAGCTGCAGCGCATCTCGTCGCACCTGGTCTGGCTGGGCACCCACGCCCTCGACCTGGCCGCGATGAGCGTGTTCCTCTACGCCTTCCGCGAGCGCGAGCAGATCCTCGATATCTTCGAGCTGGTCTCCGGCGCCCGCATGATGACCAGCTACATCAGGATCGGCGGCCTGGCCTACGAGTTGCCCGCCGACTTCCTCGCCACCGTAGACGCCCTGCTCCAGATCATGCCCGCCCGCATTGACGAGTACGAGGACCTGCTCACCGCCAACCCCCTCTGGCTCGAGCGCACCAGGGGCGTCGGCGCTATTGACGGCGAGAGCGCCATCGCCTACGGCCTCACCGGGGCCAACCTGCGGGCCACCGGCGTGGCCTACGATGTGCGCAAGGCCATGCCCTACACCGGCTACGAGAGCTACGACTTCGAGATCCCCGTCGGCAAGGTCGGCGATATCTACGACCGCTACCGCGTGCGCATGGCCGAGATGCGCCAGAGCGTCGGCATCTGCCGCCAGGCCGCCGACCGGCTGCGCGAGATGCCCCCCGGCGACTACCAGACCCGCGACCGCAAGGTGGTTCCCCCGCCCAAGAGCGAGATCACCCACAGCATGGAGTCGCTCATCCACCACTTCAAGCTGTGGACCGAGGGCTTCAAGCCGCCCCGCGGCGACGCCTACGTCAGCATCGAGAGCCCCCGCGGCATCCTCGGCTGCTACGTGGTCAGCGACGGCAGCCCCAAGCCCTGGCGCGTCCACTTCCGCAGCCCCTCGTTCATCAACCTCCAGAGCCTCGCCCACATGGCCAAGGGCCGCCTCGTGGCCGACCTCGTGGCCCTGATCGCCAGCCTCGACCCCGTGCTCGGCGAGGTGGATAGGTAAGACGCTGGATTGCGGCAATCCAGCGCCTGAAGGCAACCATCGTTATGCTGCTTGATACGCACCGTGATGAGATCGACGCCGTCCTGAGCCGCTTCGCCGACCGGCGCAGCGCCGTGCTGCCCCTGCTCTACATCGCCCAGGACACCTACGGCCACCTGAGCGCCGAGGCCGTGCGCGAGGTGGCCGCCATCCTCGACCTGCCCGCCACCGACGTCTTCGAGGTGGTCGGCTTCTACACGCTCTACTACAACCGGCCCGTCGGCACCTGGATGCTCCAGGTCTGCGACGACGTGCCCTGCTGCTACCTGGGCGCCGAGGAGCTGATCGCGGCTCTCAAGACGACCCTGGGCATCGCCGAGGACGAGACCACCGCCGACGGCATGTTCACGCTCCAGCGCGTGAAGTGCCTGGCCGCCTGCGACCGCGCCCCGGTGCTCCAGGCCAACCTCGACTACCTCTACGACGTGACCGCCGAGCGGGCCGGACCCCTCCTGGCCGACCTGCGGGCCCGCGCCGCCGAGGCGAAGAAGCGCGGGGTCTCCGGCCGCTTCGCCGAGGACTTCGCCGTCACGCCCGCCGGCGCCGTCGAGCACCTCGACCGCGCGGCGCCATACACGCCCCGCCAGTTCGAGGCGCCCGCGGCCCCGCCGCCCGCGCCCGCCGAGGCCCCCATGCCCGACAACGAGCAGCCCGACGACCGCACGGCCTCGCCCCTGTAAGGGCGAAGCATGCTTCGCCCCCGCAGCGATGCACTAGATCTAGAAGCGGAGCGGACCCATGGCCCTCAGCGAGTATATCGTGATGCGGGAGCTCGACCACCCCGACATCAACCAGTTTGACGTCTACCGGCGCGTGGGCGGCTGGGATGCCTACGCCTCGGCCCTGAGGGAGAAGACCCCCGCCGACATCGTCCAGATGGTCAAGGACGCCGGCCTGCGCGGTCGCGGCGGCGCCGGCTTCCCCACAGGCGTGAAGTGGGGCTTTCTGCCCAAGGGCGTCTTCCCGCGCTACCTGCTCTGCAACTGCGACGAGTCGGAGCCGGGCACCTTCAACAACCACCAGATCATTGACCGCAACCCCCACCAGCTGATCGAGGGCGTGGCCCTCTCGGCCTTCGCGATCGAGTGCAATACGGCCTACATCTACATGCGCGGCGAGTTCGCCGCCGCGGCGATCACCCTTGAACAGGCCATCGCCGACGCCTACAGGGCCGGCTTCCTCGGCAGGAACATCCTCGGCACCGGCTACGACCTCGATATCTACGTGCACCGCGGCGCCGGGGCCTACATCTGCGGCGAGGAGACGGCCCTGATGGAGTCGCTGGAGGGCAAGATCGGCCAGCCGCGCCTCAAGCCGCCCTTCCCCGCCGTGGCCGGCCTCTACGGTAAGCCCACGATCATCAACAATGTCGAGACCCTGGCCAACGTGCCGCGCATCGTCGAGCGGGGCGTGGACTGGTACCGCTCGCACGGCACCGAGAAGAGCCCCGGCACCAAGTGCTTCTCGCTCTCGGGCCACGTCAACCGCCCCGGCAACTACGAGCTGCCCTTCGGCGCGCCCATGCGCGAGCTGATCGAGAGCCCCGAGTACGGCGGCGGCATGCGCGGCGGCCGCCCGGTCAAGATCATCATCCCCGGCGGCGCCTCGGCCCCCTGGCTCACCCGCGAGCACCTCGACGTGACCCTCGACTACGAGGCCGTCGCCGCCGCCGGCTCGATGCTCGGCTCCGGCGCGGTGATCGTGCTCGACGATACGGTCAAGGCCCCGCACCTGGCCTACAAGATGGACGAGTTCTTCAAGCACGAGAGCTGCGGCAAGTGCACGCCCTGCCGCGAGGGCACCCACTGGCTCGTGCGCGTGCTGCACCGCCTGGCCGAGGACGGCCACGGCGAGCCCGGCGACATCCCGACCCTCAAGGGCATCTACACCCAGATGGCCGGCAACTGCTTCTGCCTGCTCGGCGAGAGCGCCGTGATGCCGATCAAGAGCGCGCTCGAGCTTTTCCCCGAGGAGTTCGAGGCGATTATTTCCGCCTCCGGCGGGAGACAGAATGGGCACGCGGCGACGCACGGGCGGCCCGTGATCCCCCTGGCGGTTAAGCACTAGAAGAGTGAGGGGCCACACCCCGATGCCAGATGTAACCATCACTGTTGACGGCCACACCCTCCAGGTCCCCGCGGGCAGCAACGTGGTTGACGCCGCGCGCCTGGGCGGGGTGGCCATCCCGGTCTTCTGCTACCACCCGCGCATGCAGCCGGTGGGCATGTGCCGCATGTGCCTGGTGCAGATCGGCACGCCGAAGATTGACCCGGCCACCAAGCAGCCCCTCGTCGGCGAGGACGGCAGGCCCGTAATCGCGATGATGCCCAAGCTCCAGACCGGCTGCACCACCCCGGTCAGCGAGGGCATGGTGATCAACACGGTCGGCGAGGACGTGAAGTACGCCCAGAAGGGCGTGCTCGAGTTCCTGCTCACCTCGCACCCCCTCGACTGCCCGGTCTGCGACAAGGGCGGCGAGTGCCCGCTCCAGAACCTGACCATGCAGTGGGGCCCCGGCAACAGCCGCTTCGACTACAACGACAAGGTCCACTTCGAGAAGCCCGTCCCCCTGGGCGACCTGATCCTGCTCGACCGCGAGCGCTGCATCCTCTGCTCGCGCTGTGTGCGCTTCCAGGACGAGCTGGCCGACGACCCGGTGCTCGGCTTCGACAACCGCGGCCGCAACTGGATGATCATCTCGAAGTCCGACCCGCCCTTCGCCAGCAAGTTCTCGGGCAACACCACCGACATCTGCCCGGTGGGCGCCCTCACCAGCAGCGACTTCCGCTTCAAGGCCAGGGTCTGGGAGCTCGACTCGAAGCCGGTGGTCTGCACCCTCTGCCCGGTCGGCTGCAACGTGACGCTCGACATGCGCTACGACCAGCTGATGCGGGTGATGCCCCGCGAGAACGGCCCGGTCAACGATATCTGGATCTGCGACAAGGGCCGCTACGCCCACCGCTTCATCGAGCACGAGACGCGCCTCACCACACCGCTAATCCGCCGCGGCGACCGGCTCGAGGAGGCCGGCTGGGACGAGGCCCTGGCCCTGGTGGCCGAGAAGCTGGCCGCGGTCCAGAGCGCCAAGGGCGGCGCCGCCATCGCCGGCCTGGCCTCGCCCCGCCTCAGCAACGAGGACCTCTACGCCTTCCAGAAGCTCTTCCGCGAGCAGCTCGAGAGCCCCAACCTCGACCATACGGTCGGCGCGCCCGACGAGCCCGCCTACGACGACCTCGGCGCGGTGCTCGGCGTCGGCAAGGGCACCGACCTCAACACCCTGGGCAAGGGCACCACGGTGCTGGTGGTCGGCGCCGACCCGGAGGAGGAGGCGCCGCTCTACGTGCTGCGCCTGCGGGCGATGGTCCAGCGCGGCGCGAAGCTGATCGTCGCCGGCCTGCGCCCGACCAAGCTCGAGCGCTCGGCCACCACGGCCCTGCGCTACAGGCCCGGCGGCGAGCTGGCCTTCGCCCGGGCGCTGCTGCGCGCCGTGCTCGCCGCCGAGGGCGGCCCGCGTCTGAGCGTCAAGAGCAGCGGCCTCGACCAGCTGCGCAAGGCCATGCTCGACCTCGACCCGGCCCGCCTGGCCGCCGAGGCCGGCGTG
>DAOLDO010000190.1:0-9164 GCA_035327325.1 Chloroflexaceae bacterium
AAGTTCCAGGAGAACGACAGCAACGACTTCAGCTCGAGCGGGGCCATCAGCTACATCAGCCCCTCGCAGCTCAACGCCAGGCTGCGCTCGATCCAGGAGGACTACCCGCCGATGGCCTTCAAGGCCATGATGAACCTGGCGGGCTCGCACGACACCCAGCGGCTGCGCTTCCTGCTCAAGAAGGTCAACAACGACAACGACGGGGCGGCGGTGCAGCGCATGAAGGAGTGGTGGCTGTTCGCCTTCACCTACGCCGGCGCGCCGACGCTGTACTACGGCGACGAGGTGGGCCTGAGCCACGACGGCGTGTGGGACGGCGACCGGTACCAGGACGACCCCTACAACCGCGCGCCCTTCCCCTGGCCCGACGCGAGCGGCGGCAGCTACGTGCCCGACACGGCCAACCTGCAGGTCTTCGCCCGCCACATGGCCAGCCTGCGCCAGAGCTACGGGGCCCTACAGGACGGCGACGTGCAGCACGGCCTGGTGATTGACGACGCCCGCCAGCTCTACGGCTTCGCCCGCACCAACGGCGACCAGACGGCCCTCGTCCTGCTGAACCGCAGCGGCGGCAGCCACAGCGCCACCTTCAGCGGGCTGAACGCCGCGCCCTACAACCTGCCTGACGGCACCGTGCTGCTCGACGCGATCGGCGGCGCCACCTACAGCGTGAGCGGCGGCGCCGTGACGGTGAGCGTGACCCCGACGTGGGGCGCGGTGCTGGTGGAGCAGGGCGAGCTCGACACGCCCGCGGCGGCCGCCCTGAGCGCCGCGGCCGCCGGGCCCAATGTGCAGCTCGCGTGGCCCGCCGTGATCGCCGACGGCGCGGGCGATCCCGAGGTGGTCACCCGCTACGAAGTGCACCGCGGCGCGAGCGCGGGCTTCGCCCCCGGCGCGGGCACCCTGCTCGCCACGGTGGCCCCGCCGGACTTTGGCAGCCCCGGGGGCGTGCTGGGCTACAGCGACGCCGGCGCCGCGTCGGGCGGCTCCTTCTACGCCGTGCGCGCCTGTAACGCGGCGGGCCGCTGCTCGACCACCCCGGCGGTGGCCCCGACGAAGCAGAGCGCCGACCTGGCGGTGGACGCTGCCTCGGGGGTCTACGGCGGCAGCGTGGACCTGCGGGCCACCCTGAGCGCGGGCGGCGCGCCCCTGGCCGGGTATACGGTGAGCTTCAGCCTCAACGGCCAGCTCGTGGGCACTGCCGTGACCGACGCGAGCGGCGTTGCCCAGGGCAGCGCCAGCCTTGGCGCGATTGGCGCTGGCAGCTACCCCGCGGGCGTCGCGGCCAGCTTTGCCGGCGACGGCGCCTACAACCCGGCGTCCGCCAGCGGCGCCCTGACCGTCGCGCCGGCGGCGGCCACGGTCAGCCTGAGCGGCCTGAGTCACAGCTACGACGGCGGCGCCAAGGCGGCCACGGTCGCCACCAGCCCGGCGGGCCTGAGCGTGAGCGTCACCTATGACGGCGCGACGGCCGCGCCAGTCAACGCGGGCAGCTACGCCGTGGCGGCCACGGTGACCGACCCGAACTACGCCGGGTCGGCGAGCGGCACGCTGGTGATCGCGCAGGCCGAGCAGAGCGTGAGCCTGACCGGCGTGCCGGCCACGGCGACGGCGGGCGCGAGCTTCAGCGTGGGCGCGACGGCCAGCTCGGGCCTGGCGGTGACGCTGAGCGTCAGCGGCCCGTGCAGCCTCAGCGGCGCCACAGTGACGACCACGGCGGCCGGCACGTGCGTGGTGACGGCGACCCAGGCCGGCGACGGCAACTACAACCCGGCCTCGGCGAGCGCGAGCGTCGCGGTGGCGCCCGCGGGCCCGAGCTATAGCTTCACCGGCTTCTTCGAGCCGGTGAACAACCCGCCGACGTTGAACACCATGCAGGCCGGGCGGGCCGTCCCCGTGAAGTTCAGCCTGGGCGGCGACTTTGGGCTGAACATCTTCGCCCAGGACTACCCGGCCTCGCGCGCGGTGAACTGCTCGTCGGGCACGGTCAGCGACTCGATCGAGCAGACGGTGACCGCCGGGGCGAGCAGCCTGTCGTACGACGCGGCGACGGGGGTCTACACCTACGTGTGGAAGACCGACAAGGGATGGGCGAACACCTGCCGCGAGCTGGTGGTGCGGCTGAGCGACGGCAGCGTGCGAACGGCGCTGTTCAGCTTCAGGCGCTAGCCGGGACGAAGAGGCCCCCCGCTCCACTCTGGAGTGGGGGGCCTTTTTGATTGCCAGGCGCGGGTGGGGCGTCGGGGCGGGCTAGGCGACGCGGGCGCGCAGCAGGGCGCGGGCGAGGGTGTCGAGGGCGCCGGCGGGGCGCGCGCCGGCGGTCAGGCCGAAGCGGCGGGCGAGGGCGCGCCTGTAGACGTGGAGCGAGATGGGGGCGAAGCTGCAGCGCCGCCTGTGGGCGTGGTGGTGGGCCGGTCGCAGCTGGATGATCATCGGTCGCCCTCGCTCTCTTGTGCGCCCTATCACAAGGCTATGATACTGAGCGGGCCGCGGCGCGTCAAGGCGAGCCGGCGGCGCATTTGCTGTGCATTGTACTTGCGCGGCCCGGCGGCGCCATCGGGCCGGGGGCGGAGCGGAGCGGGCGCGCGGGCGGGCTGTGCTACAATGGCCCCGCTCGCAAGGCGGCCAGCGTGCCGGCGGAGGGCGCCTACTTGGCGGCCGCCCCAACGGCGCTCACGAGCGACTCGTAGTGCAGATCCTGGAGCCGGTCGCGGGCCACCTGGGCCACGCGCACCATTACCTCGTAGCCGAAGCGCGGCTCGAGCTCGAAGAGCTGGCGCAGCTCGGCCGCGTCGATCGCCAGGAGCTTGCAGCGGGTGGCGGCTCTGGCGTTCGAGGTGGCCTTGAACGGCGGCACCAGGGACGACCAGGCGAAGATGTCGCCCACGCCGACCAGGCTGACGGCGACCTCGCGGATGCGGGCGCCGGGGGGCGGGATGATCACCCGGCTGATCACCTCGGGCCGGCTGAGGGTGATCGCGACGCGCCCCTCGATCACCAGGTAGAGGCTGGTGAGGCCGACGCCCTCGTAGAAGAGGTGGCCCCCGGTCTCGACCGTGAGCGGCTCCGCCAGCCGCGCCAGGCTGCCGAGCTGCTCGCACCCGAGGCCGGCGAAGAACGGGTAGCGATGCAGGAGCTCAGGCGACACCATAGGCACCTCCGTTGCTGCTTGTGGAGCGAGCGGCTGACAGCGCCGCTCGGCTCGCGGGCTCGCCCTGGAGCGACTATACCATCTCTGGACCGGCTCCGGCACGGCAGTTCCGCAATGCCCAATAACCGTTCGTTAACTGAGGAGGCACCATGACGCGCACGCAGAAGCTCGTCGCCATCGCCGTCCTGGCCGCCCTGCTCGCCGCCTCGCTCTTCGTGCTGAGCGAGGCGTGGATGCGCTTCACGGCGGCCTTCGTGGTCGCCGCGTTCGCGCGGGCGGTCTGGCTGGCCCCGCTACGCTGACGGCGCGGCCCGGTAGGCTAGAGGTCAACCCGAGTCGCGGAAAAGCGCGATTGCTCGCCCTGGCGCCGAGGCGCCGATCTCACGGCAGCCAGACGGGTTGCTCGCCAAGGGTCAGCTCCCGCAGGCCCCGGCCGTCGGCGCCGACCAGCGAGATGACGAAGCCGTCGGGGCCGGGGTGGGAGAAGGCGATCACGTCGCCCGTCGGCGACCACGCCGCGCTCACGACCGACCAGCTGAGCGCGAAGCTCGCGGGGATCAGCACGCGCAGCGCCCCGTCCTCGGCGCCGACCGCCACCAGCTCGGTGAGGCCGCCGCCGACGATGCGCTCGGCCACCAGCCAGCGCCCGTCGGGCGACCAGCTGTTGGGCTTCAGCAGGACGTCCCTGGCGAGGAGCCTATGGCCCGTGCCGTCGGGGCTGACGCGGTGCAGCGCCAGCGCCGCGGAGCTATCGCTGCCCCTGAGCGCGAGCCACCGGCTATCGGGCGACCAGGACAGGCCGGTCAGCTGGGCGCCCGGGCCGCCGAGCAGCGTGCGCCGCCCCTGCCCGTCGGCGCCTATGAGCTGCAGGCTCTCGCCGGACGGCGCCACGCTCAGGAAGGCGATGCTCCGGCCGTCGGGCGACCAGGCGGGCTCGCACTTGAACCCTGGCTCGTCCGTCAGGCTGGCGAGCCCCGCGCCGTCGGCGCCGATAGTGTAGAGGTTGACGGGCTCGGCGAGGGGGTCGCCTTCCGAGGCCACGAAGACCAGGGAACGGCTGTCGGGCGACCAGCCGACGCTCGACACGCTGAACGTGTCGCCGGTGAGGCGCCTGCGGGCGAAGCTGCTCACCTCCATCACCCAGAGGCTTCCGTACCAGGTGCCCCCGACCGTGAAGCGCTCGAGCATCGCGAGCCGCCGCCGGTCGGGCGACCAGAAGCTGTCGTAGGAGGTCGGGTGGTCGGGGCCGATCAAGGTGCTGAGGCCACTGCCGTCGGCGCCGATGGCGTAGTGGCTGAGGCGGCTCCCCTCGAAGCGTACAAAGGCGAGGCGCGGCGGGCGGTGGTTGGCGGCCACGGGCAGGAAGGTGCGGAAGCGGGCCTCCTCCGCCGCGCTGAGGGGCACCGGCGGCGGCGCGAGGCCGAGCAAGGCCAGGGCGAGGCAGAGGGCGGCGGCGACGCGGGCGGTCAGGCGGTAACGTGACCGGAGCTTGCGGGGTGCCACGGTACACCTCCAGCGCTGAGGAGGCCGGGCGGCAGGGTGCTGGCGTCGCCCGGCGATGTGGAAGCGGTGCGGGCGCGGACAGCCATAATTTGGTGGTACAGATGATTCTATCGCGGATCGGGCCACGGGGCGGAAAAGGGTTCTTCCCCGGCGGATAAAGCTTCTCCCCCGCGGTTCACGCTCAGTTTACGCTCCGTTCACAGCGAGGCTATTTCCTGGCGGTCCTGCTCAGCAGCCGCAAGCCCCCGGCGCCAGCTCTGGCGACGCCGGGGGCTTGCGGCCGGGGCCCGGGCGAGCGCTACGCCGCCTCGGCCGGCTTCCCCTCGGGGAGGGTGTTGGCGGGCGCGGGCCTGGGCGCCTTGCGCGGGCCGTAGAGGAAGCGCCGCTCGATCAACTCGAAGAAGAGCCAGGCGACGGCGATGCAGGTCGGGAAGCCGACCAGGAAGACGAGCGGGTAGGCGATGGTCGCCGGCAGCCCGATGAAGAGGGCACCCACGAGGGCGAGGATCGGGGCGTGGATCAGGTACAGGCTGTACGAGCGCTCGCCGAGGAGCACGAGGGGGCGGGCGCTCAGCAGGGCGATGTAGAGCGGCCGGCGCCCCTGCTGATCACGCTCGGACAGGGTCGCGTGGACGAGGACGCCGAGCACCGCGAGACCGAGGGCGGTGTCCTTCATCCACCAGGCGCCGGGGGGGGTGAAGCGGCCGAGGGCGATCAGGGCGGCGAAGGCGGCGGCGCCGGCGATGGCCAGGCCGAGCCAGGGGCCGCGACGGGCGACGGCTGGCCCTGACCACCTGAAGACGACGTCGGCGCCCAGGGCGCCCAGGGCGAACAGCCCGAGGTAGTGTCCGTTCGAGAGGGGCCAGGTCAGCAGGCCGAGGCTCGCCGGCACGATCCCGGCCAGCAGGGCGGCGCCCGTGGCGACCAGGGCCCCCGCGCGCCGCCAGAGCAGCAGCAGCAGCGGGAAGAGCAGGTAGATCTGCATCTCAACCGCGATGCTCCAGAGGGGCGGGTTGATGCGCATGCCAAAGAGCGGGTCGCTCGGCCAGGGCAGGTTATGCACTACGAAGAGGTGGGCGAGGAGCACGTCGGCCTGGAAGGTCGGCAGGGCCAGGTCCCAGTAGACGCCGCGCTGGGTGCCGAAGCCGGGGACGAGGGCGGTGATCAGCATGGCCAGGGCGAGGGCCGCGTAGTAGGGCGGGAGGATGCGCCAGGCCCGGCGCTGGAAGAAGTGCAGGCTGCCGCCGCCGGGGCGCAGGGCGCCGGAGCGGGCCACGGGCAGCATCAGGCTGAAGCCCGAGAGCACGATGAAGACGGGGACGGCGAAGGGACCCCACTTCCAGAGCGCGCTGTAGGAGAGCATGAGGGCCCGGTCGGCCAGCCCATCGCCGAAGGGCATGGGGCTCTCTACCGCGATCCAGCTGTGGAGGTCGTAGCCGTAGATCTGGAAGGCGTGGACGGCGACCACCGCCAGGGCTGCCAGGGCGCGCAGGCCGTCGAGGAAGGCGAGGCGACCGTGATGGTGCGGCACTGTCGGGCTGAGCGTCGAGGTCATCGAGATCCTCCTGGGCTGGCGAGGCTTGGCCATGGCAGTCAGGCGCCGACGCGGAGGATGCTGCTGCGCACGAGATCGGAAGCTGCGAGGGAGGGTGGACCGCCGCGGGCCTGTTCATTTGTAGTGAACATTTGTCGTGTCCACAATGTACAGGCTTGGGCCGACCGGGGCAAGGCTGGCGGGATGAAGGTCTTTTCATTAGCGCTCAGGGCAGTTTACGCGGCTCGGCGTAGATTGGCTCGCTTACAGCCGGTAGTGTGCAGTGGGAATGCACTGCTGTGCGCTATGGGTGAACCCGCGGGGTGAGATAACAGTTTGTTCACCGCTCATGCGAGCGCGAGGGCCTGATCGGGGGCGAGGGCGAGGCCCTTGTCCCAGACGGCGTCCGAGGCGTCCTGGTCGGCGGCGGCGCGCAGCCGACCGTACTCGGCGCGGTCGGCCTCGCCCACGGCGGCGGCGGGCGTGGATGCGTGCGCTTTCAGCGCAGGGTCTCGGGGATCGGGTATGGCGTCCTGACGCCGGAGACGCTTCGCCCATACCCGAACGGGTCGCCGGTCGTACACTGGGGCGACCCAGCGGGCGCCGTGAGCGTAGTGGGGCGCCGCCGGGGCCGAGTAGTGCGAGGGAGAGCCGGGGCGTGGAAGAGTCGACTCAACGAGGTCGCTGGGGGGGTATAGTACCTGAGGGCGGGAGAGCGGTCTACACGACGGGCGCGCGTAGCGCGGCCAGGCGGCCCTTCAGGGCGCGGGCGGCGAGGGCGTAGCCGCCGTCGGCGCCGTCCACAAAGTGGACCTGGCGGCCCATGCGCTCGAAGACGAGGCAGGTCATCAAGGCCCGGTCGGCGACGTGGATGCCGTAGGCGAGCTCGCCGCGCCGGAAGCGCGCCTCGAGGTGGCCCTCGAGGGCCTGGCGCTGCGCGGGCGTCCCGGCGATGATCATGCGCAGAGTGTCGTCGTACTTCCTGTAGTCTGCCGTGCGGACGACCAGATCGCGGTACTGGTCCCACCAGGGCCCGCGGCCCCTGATGGCCTCGTAGTGCCTGTAGAGCCGCACACCGAGGTTGAGGCCCCAGATCTGAGCCAGGTAGCGCAGGCGGGGCCACAGAGCTGGGGCGGTGCGGGCCCTCGTCTCGACGAGCAGGGCCCGCGGGTCTATGGTCGCCCGGAGCTGGCCGACGGCGAGGGGGTGGTAGTCGCGCTCCGAGCCGTAGGCCGCCTCGAGCCGCGCGATCACATCGCGCAGCAGGGCGGGGCGCGCCGCGGCGGGCAGGGCGGGGGCGGGGGTGATCAGCAGGCTCACCGTCTCGCCGTGGCGGCTGCGGATATCCTGCCAGCGGCACTCGAGGCCGCTCAGGTCGGCCGCGTCGGGGGCCTCGTCCGGCCCCACCAGGAAGACCTCGCCGTCGATCGGGTCCTTGATGAGCGCCTCCGCGTAGGCCAGACCGCCGCTGAAGGCCGCCTGGTTGTAGTGCTCGGCGACGGCGAGGCGGGCGAGGCCGACAGATTGCCCCGCCGCCGCGAGGGCGGCAACCGGGACGACGGCGCAGCGCAGGTCGAGGCCGAACGCCTGGCGCGCCAGGGCGCCGAGGGCGGCGAGGGTGCGCCGGGCGCGCTCGACGAGCCCTGGCGGGATGGCCAGGGTGGCGCCGTCGCCGCCGAAAACGAAGGGGATGTCAACGGGCCCGGCCGCGTTGAGCAGGGCCACGATCGAGGCGGCCCCCACCATGTTGACCTCTTTGTAGCGCCCCTCGGCGATGGCCCGGGTCGAGCCCCGCACGTCGGTGATCACCAGCTGCCAGTCGGCCGGCAGCGGCGCGAAGCTGCCGGGGTCGGTGATCGCGGCGAAGCTGGCGAGCGGCGCCAGCCCCATGTAGAAGTCGCTTGTGTCCATGCCCCCTCCCGGCGCACCCGGTGCGCCTATGAGAGCAAACGAGCCGGCGCGGGGCGAATCGCGCAGGGGGCGGGGCGTGGGGCGGCCCGCCGGCTCATACTCTGCCGAGCAATCGTGAGGGGATGGCGCGCCCGGGCCGGGCGACCACAGTGGGTCGCCCGTACCTGCTGCGCTCAGGTGTAAGGGCGGCCCAGCGTGGCCGCCCCCGCCGTGGGGTCGCCGGTACCTGCTGTGCTCGGGCGTAAGGGCGGCCCAGCGTGGCCGCCCCCGCCGTGGGGTCGCCCGTACCTGCTGTGCTCGGGCGTAAGGGCGGCCCAGCGTGGCCGCCCCCGCCGCACTCGACCCCGTCAGAATAGCTCGGACGGAGCGCTAGCCGAGCAGCCGCCGCCCCGCGGCGATCACCTCCGCCGGCGGGATGGCGGCCATGCACTCGGGGCCAGCCGTGCCGCGGGGGCAGGCGGCGAAGACGCCGCATGGGCTACAGAAGAGGCCGGCTCGCAGCACCACGTGGCGCTCGGGCGCGCCCCAGGGGCCGAAGCGGGCCTGGTCGCTCGGCCCGAAGAGGTGCACGCTTGGCGCGCCCTGGCTCACGGCGATGTGCATGGGCCCGCTGTCCACGCCGAGGGCCAGGGCGGCGCGCCCGAGCAGGGCCGCCAGCTGACCCACGCTGGTCCGCCCGGCCAGGGTGAGGGCGGGGCGCGCCATCAGCGCGGCGACCTGGGCCACCAGGGGTGCCTCGCCGGGGCCGCCGGTGAGCACCACCCGCGCATCCGGCTCGCCGGCCAGGGCGTCGGCCACGGCGGCCCAGCGCTCGGGGGGCCAGAGCTTGGTCGGGCCGCCCGTGCCGGGGTGGACGACGACCAGGCGCTCGCCGGGGGCCAGGTTGGCGGCGAGCCAGCCCTCGGCCCAGGCGCGCTCCTCGCCAGTCGGCGCGAAGCTGGCGGGCGGCAGGCCGGGCGGGGCCTCGGCGGGCGGCGCGCCGGGGGGGGGGGCGGCCCCCGCGCGGGGGGGGGGGGGGGGGGGGGGGGGGGGGGGGGGGGGGGGGGGGCGGGGCCGGCGGGGGGG
>DAOLDO010000191.1:0-9142 GCA_035327325.1 Chloroflexaceae bacterium
GGCGACCGCCGGGGCGCGCTGGCGCGGCGTCGCCTCCGCGCTCGGCGCGCCCCTGCTCGGCCTGCGCCTCTACCAGTGGCTGTGGGTGCTGCTCTGCGTGCTCGGCGCCCTGGCGGCCGCCGCGCCCCGCGTGCTCGCCCAGCCCGTGGTCTACTTCGCCGACGCCCAGGCCCGCTTCGACACGGGGCGCTACGGCGGCATCTACGACCCCGTCGCCCCGGGCGCCACCGGCCTGAGCGTGGCGATCGGCGACGCGACCGAGGCCCTGCGCCAGGAGACCCTGGCCCGCGGCGATGTGCGCTTCGGCCGCCCCGACTTCCTGGTCGAGTTCCTCCCCCAGGAGCCTGGCGTGGTGCTGGTGCGCGGGGTGGCGCCCACGGCCGCAGAGGCCCCGCCCTTGGCCGACGCCGGCGCCGAGGGCCTGGCCCGCCAGGTGCGGGCCGCCGGCGGGCGCGAGATCCTGCGCAATATGCTCGGCTGGGAGCTGTGGCTGGCCATGGAGCCCCAGGGCATGGCCGCCCCCGGCCCCTTCGACGCCCTGCTGCGCGAGCTGATCCGCACCCAGGCCTTCCCCATGTCGCGCGAGCTCGAGCCCTTCTCGACCGAGCGCAGCATTGACGACCTGCCCCGCGAGGAGCTGAGCGACCTGGCCAGGGCCCTCGAGTCGCGCTACGACCTGTGGCGCTTCGCGATCAACACCCGCAACGCCACCCTCGACGCCCTCTGCGGCACCGCCGGCGCGCCCGGCACCGCGGCGCGCGAGGCGGCCCTGGCGGCCTGCGCCGAGGCCGATCCCGCCGCCGCGGCCCAGCTGGCCGAGCGCGACCGCGAGGTGGCCCGCCTGCGGGCGATCGAGGCGGCCCTGCGCTACGTCGTGCGCGAGCGCGGCGCTGCCTTCGACCCGGCCACGCCCTCGGCGGCCCACATGGTCGCCGCGGCCCTGCCCGCGGCCCCGCAGCCGCGCTACGTCCCCCAGCTGCTCGCCCTGGCCGCGCTCTTCGGGCTGGCCTTCGGGGCGGTGGGCGTCGCGGTGGACCGCAGCGCCGGCGTGACCGCCAAGGCCGTCGAGGTCTGGGGCTACCGCGAGCTGATCCGCAACCTGGTGCTGCGCGACCTGCGCACGCGCTACAAGGGCAGCGCCCTGGGCTACCTGTGGACGCAGCTGGCGCCCCTGGGCATGATGCTGGTCTACGTGCTGGTCTTCAGCCTGCTGATGCCCGGCGGGGTCGCGATGTTCCCGGTCTTCGTGATCGTGGCCCTGCTACCCTGGAACTTCGCCGCCGAGGCGGTGACGGGCGGCACGCGCAGCGTGATTGACGGCTCGGCCCTGGTCAAGAAGGTCTACTTCCCGCGCGAGGTGCTGCCGCTGGTGGCGGTGCTCTCCAGCCTGCTCAACTACCTGCTCTCGCTGCCGATGATGCTGCTGGTCATGGCGGTGGTGCAGCTGCTGACGATCGGCCGGCTCAACTTCAGCTGGACCTTCGCGTACCTGCCGGTGCTGGTGGTCATCCAGACGGCGCTGCTGGCGGGGCTGGCCCTGCTGCTGAGCGCCGTGGCGGTCTTCTTCCGCGACGTGGTGCACCTGGTGGGCATCGTGGTCAACATCTGGTTCTTCCTCACCCCGGTGATCTACTCGCTGGGCGCCTTCGGCGAGGGGCCGGCGGTGCGCCTGGTGCGCTGGCTCAACCCGATGGCCTCGCTGATCGAGTTCTACCGCGAGATCCTCTACGGGAGCGCGGTGGCGGTGGGCCAGATCCCCACGCCCGGCCTGCCGGCCCTCACCAGCGTGCTGCGCGTGGGCCTGACGGCGGCCCTGCTGCTGACCGTGGGCTACTGGGTCTTCCAGCGGGCCTCGCGGCGCTTCGGCGAAGAGCTGTGACTGTGGGGGAACCAGGTCCCCCCACGCCCCCCTTCGGAGAGAACAGGGCTGTATGACGCCTGTGATCGAGTTCGATAACGTCAGCAAGCGCTTCGTGCTGCACAGGGACGAGCGCAGGACGGTGCAGGAGCGGGTGGCCGGCCTGCTGCGGCGCCGCCCCCCCGGCGAGGAGTTCTGGGCCCTGCGCGACGTGAGCTTCCGCGTCGAGCAGGGGCAGAGCCTGGGCCTGGTGGGCCACAACGGCGCCGGCAAGAGCACCGCGCTCAAGCTGATCACGCGCATCCTCGAGCCGACCGGCGGCAGCGTGCGCACCCGCGGCCGCGTCGCCGCCCTGCTCGAGCTGGGCAGCGGCTTCCACCCCGAGCTGAGCGGGCGCGAGAATGTGTTCCTCTACGGCTCGCTCATGGGGCTGAGCCGCCGCGAGATGGAGCGGCGCCTGCCCGAGATCGTCGCCTTCGCCGACATCGGGGCCTTCGTCAACACCGAGATCAAGCACTACTCGTCCGGCATGTACACGCGCCTGGCCTTCGCCGTGGCCACAGCCGTGGACCCCGACATCCTGATCACCGACGAGGTGCTGGCCGTGGGCGACGAGGCATTCCAGCGCAAGTGCATGGAGCGCATCTACGGCTTCCGGCGCGCCGGCAAGACGATTATCTTCGTCTCCCACGCCCTCGAGACCGTGCGCGCCCTCTGCGACGTGGCCGTCTGGCTCGACCACGGCGTCGCCCGAGCCCAGGGCCCCGCAGGCAAGGTGATTGACGCCTACCTGGCCGACGTCAACCGCCAGGAGCAGGAGCGCCTGGCCGCGGAGCGCGGCGCGGCGCTCGGCGAGGGAGCCAGCGCCTTCCGCCGAGGCACCCGCGAGGTCGAGATCACCCGCGTCGAGCTGCTGGGCGCCCGCGGCGAGGCGCGGCCCGTCTTCCAGACCGGCGAGCCCCTGACGATCCGCATGCACTACGTCGCCCGCGGCAGCGTGGCCGACCCGGTCTTCGGCGTCGGCATCCACC
Source organism: Chloroflexaceae bacterium (assembly GCA_035327325.1). Classification (GTDB taxonomy): domain Bacteria; phylum Chloroflexota; class Chloroflexia; order Chloroflexales; family Chloroflexaceae; genus CAIWXH01. The sequence continues at coordinate 2,890 of DAOLDO010000191.1, forward strand.
ACGAGAGCGGCGCCTGGCTCACCGGCCCCAACACGGGCTTCGACGGCTTCGCCGTGCCGATGGTTGAGGGCGAGGGCACGGTGGACTACAGCATCCCGTCGCTGCCCCTCAACACGGGGCGCTACCAGGTGAGCGTGGCCGTGGTAGACGCGACCCAGGCCCACCCCTACGACGTGCACGACCGCCTCTACCCCCTGGTCGTCCACAGCCCCACGGGCGAGCGCTACGGGCTGCTCGCCATGCCAGGCGAGTGGAACTGGCGAGGCCGCCCATGAGCCCGCTGGAGCCCAACAAGCTGTTCGACGCCACCTACTACGCGACCGGCTGCGGCCAGCCCTACGCCCGCAGCGAGGCGTTCATGGCCTTCTTCGGGGCCGTGGCCGAGCGCATCGTGGCCGAGATCGGGCCGCGCACGGCCCTTGACGCGGGCTGCGCCCTGGGCCTGCTGGTCGAGCAGCTGCGGGCCCGCGGGGTCGAGGCCGAGGGGGTGGACATCTCGGAGTTCGCCATCGCCGGCGCCCACGAGTCGGTGCGCGAGCACGTGCGGGTCGGCTCGGTGGCCGAGCCCTTCGGACGGCGCTACGACCTGATCGTCTGCATCGAGGTGCTTGAGCATATGCCCCGGGCCGAGGCCGAGGCCGCCGTGGCCAACTTCTGCGCCCACAGCGACGACGTGCTCTTCTCCTCGTCGCCCCACGACTACAGGGAGGCGACCCACTTCAACGTCAACCCGCCCGAGCACTGGGCCGCCCTCTTCGCCCGCCACGGCCTGTTCCGCGACGTGGACTTCGACGCCTCGTTCATCACGCCGTGGGCCGCCCGCTTCCGCCGGACCGGCGAGCCGCCCCACCGTGTGGTGCGCGACTACGAGCGCAGGCTGTGGGAGCTGCGCCGCGAGAGCGACGACCTGCGCGCCCTGGCCCTCGAGCAGCGCGAGGCCCTGGCCGCCGGCGAGGCCGCCCGCGCCGAGGCCGCCCGCCTGGCCGCCGTCGCCGAGGGGGCCGGGGCCTACGCCGCCCGCCTCGAGGCCGAGCTCGCCGCCAAGGACGCCCACATCGCCCAGCTCGAGGGCCTGATCCGCCGCCTCGAGAGCGGTCGCGCGATGCGGCTGCTGCGGGCGCTGACGCGGCGGGGGCGCTAAGTCATGGTCGTACCCTTCCGCGGCAGACCTCGCCCCCCGGCCCCCTGGCCTCAAGACGCCCTCGCCCCCCTCTCCGTGGCGGAGAGGGGGGAAGGGGGGGTGAGGTCCAGATGCGCCTCCTGATCGTCAGCCACGACGTGGTCGGCCCCCTGATGGCCGGCCCCGGGATCCGCTACTGGGAGCTGGCGCGCGCCCTCGCGCCTCACGCCGAGGTGACCCTGGTGGCCCCGCAGCCGATCGCGCTGGAGGCGCCGGGCGTGCGCGTGGGCCACTTCGCCTGGGGCGACGCCGCCTCGCTGGCGGCCCACCTGCGTCGGGCCGACGTCGTGCTCGCCAACGGCTACCTGCTCGAGCCCCACCCCGAGCTGGCCGCCGCCGAGGCCCGCCTGATCCTCGACCTCTACGACCCGACCCTGCTCGAGAACCTCGAGCTGCTGCGCGCCGCGCCCGCCGCCGAGCGCGAGGCCCGCGCCCGCCGCGACGCGGCCCTGCTCGCCGCCCAGATCGCCGCCGGCGACTGCTTCCTCTGCGCCACCGAGCGCCAGCGCGACCTCTACCTCGGCGCTCTGCTGGCCGCCGGCCGGGTCACGCCCGCCCGCGCCGACGCCGACCCCCTGCTGCGCGGCCTGATTGACGTGGTGCCCTTCGGCCTGCCCGCCGAGCCGCCGGCGCGCTCGGGGCCTGGCCTGCGCGCGGTCATCCCCGGCATCGGCCCGGACGACCCGCTGATCCTCTGGAGCGGCGGCCTCTGGGACTGGATGGACCCGCTCACCCTGGTGCGCGCCATGCCGGAGGTGCTGGCCGCGGTGCCCGGCGCCCGCCTGGTCTTCCTGGCCGGCCGTCATCCCGGCGCCGTGGCCGCGCCGCGGGCGCCCCTGGCCGCCAGAGCCCTCGCCGAGGAGCTGGGGCTGCTCGGGCGGAGCGTCTTCTTCTACGAGGAGTGGGTGCCCTACGCCCGCCGGGCCGACGCCCTGCTCGACGCGACGGTCGTGGTATCATTGCACCGCCAGCACCTGGAGACGGCCTACGCCGCGCTGCGCTCGCGCGTCCTCGACCACCTGTGGGCCGGGCTGCCCGCCCTGCTCAGCGACGGCGACCAGGCCGCCGCCCTGGCCCGCGAGCACGGCGTCGCCGCGGTGGTGCCGCCCGAGGATCACGGGGCGGTCGCCGGGGCCCTGGTCGCCCTGCTGAGCGACGCGCCCGCGCGGGCGGCCATGGCGGAGCGGGCGCGGGCCCTCGCCCCGCGCTTCGCCTGGCCCGCCCTGGTGCGCCCGATCGTCGCCTTCCTGGAGGCCGCCCCCCTGGCCCAGCGCGAGAGGAGCCCGACCCCGATGAGCCACGCCCCCGCGAGCGAAGCCGACGCGCAGCGTCTGCCGGCGCCACCGCCCGAGTCCGACGTAGCCCGCGTCGAGCGCGGCCAGCTGCTCCAGACGACGCGCAACAGCGCCCTCCAGGCCCTCGACACCACCTGGCGCCTCGACGGCCTCGCCCCGGCGGGCGGCGGGCGCCTCGGGGCGGCGCGCCGGGCCCTGATGGAGCGCCTGGTCTGGCCCCTGCTCCACCCGCTGATCGCCCGCCAGCAGGAGCACAACGCCGCGGCGCTCAGGGCCGCCTACGCCGCCGCCGAGTACCAGGACCACCTGGCCGCCGCCCTCGGCCACGCCCGGCAGCGCATCGAGGACCTCCACAAGGGCCTGGCCGAGCTAAACGAGCGCTCGGTGCGCGAGCGCCACCTGCTCGCCCAGCAGACCCGCGACTTCGCCGAGCAGCTCGCCGGCCTCGAGGAGGCCGAGCAGCAGCTCAGGGCCCTCCTGCGCGGCGAGGCCGCCCCGCCCCCCTCGGGCGGCCAGGAGACCGGCGAGGCCCCCCGATGAGCGCCGCGGTGATCGTGCTCACCTGGAACGGCGGCGACGAGGCCGTGGCCTGCCTCGCGGCCCTGGCCGCCCTCGACCCGGCGCCCGCGACGGTCGTGGTGGTGGACAACGCCTCGGCCGACGGCACGCCCGACACGGTGGCCGCGCAGTTCCCCGCCTTCACCCTGATCCGAAACGAGCGCAACCTGGGCTTCGCCGGCGGCATGAACGCGGGCCTCAGGCGCCTGCTCGACGGCCCCGCGCCGCCCGAGGTGGTCGCCCTGCTCAACCAGGACACCGTCGTGGACCCCGGCTGGCTCGGGGCGATCACGGCGCCCTTCGCCGACCCGGCGGTCGGGGCGGTGGGCTGCAAGATCCGCTACCCGGACGGCACGATCCAGCACGCCGGCGTAACCCTCGACTGGCCGCGGGCCCTGGCCCGCCACGTCGGCTGGCACGAGCGCGACGCCGGCCAGCACGACGCGCCGCGCGACGCCGAGCTGCTCACCTTCGCCGCCGTGGCCCTGCGCGCCGCGGCCCTGCGCCGCGTCGGCCTGCTCGACGAGGGCTACGGCCCGGCCTACTTCGAGGACCTGGACCTGTGCGCGCGCCTGCGCCGGGCCGGCTACACCCTGCGCTACGAGCCCAGGGCCACCCTCGTCCACCAGGAGTCGAGCTCGCTGCGCGACGAGCTGGCGCGCAGCGCCCGCTACAACTACGGCCGGCTGCGCTTCGTGCTGAAGACCTACAGCCCCCGCGACCTCAGGGGCGCCTTCGCCGAGGCCGAGGCCGCCTTCATCAGGCTCCACGGCCACGACCCCGAGGGCCGGGCCCTGCGCTGGGCCTACAGCGAGACCCTGGCCGCCCTGCCCGGCCTGGTCGCCGCCCGGCGCGAGCTCGAGCCCGACCTGCCGGCCGAGGCCGAGGCCGCCATGGCCGAGCTGGTCAGGGGCCTGCGCCGCGAGCTGGCCCGCAACTTCCACCGCCGCGCCGCCGCCTGCGCCGACGCGCTGCTCGTCCTGTAAAACCTAATGAAGTCGCCACGATCGCACCCGCTAACCTCACCCCCGCCGCTGTCGCGGCACCCCCTCTCCGTTGCGGAGAGGGGGTCAGGGGGGTGAGGTCGGCGCTGCTCAAGCTCCAATGACAAGCCTCCTGGCCGCCGCCTACACCCTGCTCAACCAGCCCCCCGCTGCCCTGATCTGGGGCGAGGCCGCCCTGCTCCAGCTCGAGCTGCGCAACATCGGCTGCTCGCCCTGGATCACCGCCGGGCCGCACCCGATCCGCCTCGGCTACAGGTGGCTCGACCCCGCGGGCAACCCTGTGGCCGACGGCGGCCGCGCCGAGCTACCCGGCCCCGTGCCGCCGGGCATGGTCGCCCGCCTCGAGCTGCGCGTCGAGCCGCCGCCCGCCTCCGGCGCCTACACGCTCCAGGTCGAGCTGGTCGAGGAGGGCGTGGCCTGGCTCAGCGCGCGGGGCGTGGCGCCACTGGCCCTGGCGATCAGCTACGCGCCCGCGACGGCGCCCCGCGTCGCCATCCTCAACGGCAACGTGGTGGCGAACGACGCCGTGGGCGGCCACGTCGTAGCCCAGCTGCGCGCCCTGCGCGAGGCCGGCTACCACGCGATGGTACTGACCGAGTTCGTGGACGAGCGCCTGCCCGCCGACGTGCGCCGCTCGATCGAGGTGGTCAAGCCCCACATGCTCGGCCACCCCGCCTTCGCCCGCGCCGCCGAGCACCTCGGGCGGGCCGACGTGGTGATCGTCAACTACTCGACCTACTACACGCTGGCCGAGCAGATCCGCGACGTGCGGCGCGGCGTGGCGATCTTCGACTACCACGGCGTCACCCCGCCCGAGCTGTGGGGCCCCGAGTGGCCCGGCTACGCCGACCTGGTGCGCGGGCGCGAGAGCCTGGCCCTGGTCGAGCACGCCGACTACGCCGTCGGCCACAGCCAGTTCACCTGCGACGAGCTGGTGGCTACGGGCAAGATCGCGCCGGGGCGCGTCAGCCTGATGCCATACGCCGTGGTCGAGGACGCGGGCTACGCCGGCCCGCCCGACCCGGCCGTGGTCGAGGCCCTGGGCCTGGCCGGGCGACACGCCCTGCTCTACGTGGGCCGCATCGCCCGCAACAAGGGCGTGCACGTGCTGGTCGAGGCCATGCCGGCCATCCTCGCCCGCCACCCCGACGCGGCCCTGCTGCTCGTCGGCGACGACAGCCTGCCCGCCTACCGGGCCTACGCCGACGAGGTCAAGACGCTCGCCGCGCGCCTCGGCGTCGCCGACGCGGTGATCTTCGCCGGCCAGGTGGACGCGGCGACCCTGGAGGGCTGCTACAGGGCCTGCGCCGCCCTGGTCACCGCGAGCGTGCACGAGGGCTTCTGCATGCCCGTGGTCGAGGCCATGGCCCGCGGCCGCCCGGTGATCGCCGCCGACGCCACGGCCACGCCCGGCACCCTCGGCGGCGCGGGCCTGCTCTTCGCCCCCGGCGACGCGGCGGGCCTGGCCGCCCACGCCTGCGCCCTGCTCGACGAGCTGCCCGCCCCGGGCGACTACGGCGACCCCCTGGCCGTCCACGAGGTCGCGCCGGCCACGCCCGAGGAGGTGGCGGCCCTGCGCGGGCGCAAGATCGCCGTGGTGGCGCCGCGCTACGGCCCGCGGGTGCTCGGCGGCGCCGAGAGTGGGATCCGCAGCTGGGCCGAGCAGCTGGCCGCCCGCGGCCACACGGTCGAGGCCCTCACAACCTGTACGATTGACATAAGCGACTGGAGCGACCACGTGCCCCCCGGCGTCGAGGAGCTGAACGGCGTGACGGTGCGCCGCTTCAGCACGCAGAAGGTGGACATGGCGGCCTTCCACGCGCTGCTCCAGAAGGCCAACCGGGGCGAGCGGCTGCGCTCCTACGAGGAGCAGCGCTTCATGGCCAACAACCTGCGCAGCGCCGACCTCGAGCGCTACGTGGCCGAGCACGCCGACGAGTACGCCTGCCTGATCTACACGCCCTACCTGTTCGGGACGAGCTACTGGCCCGTGCTGGCGGCCCCCGAGCGCGCGGCTATGGTGCCCTGCCTCCACGACGAGCCCTCGGCTCGCTTCACGGTCTTCCGCGACGCCCTCGAGCGCGCCGGCGCCGTCTTCTTCAACACCGACCCCGAGAGCGCGCTGGCCTCGGACGAGCTGGGCGTGCGCAACCCCTACAGGGTGCGCGTCGGCTACGGCTTCCCCGACGAACCGGCGCCCGGCGACCCGGCGGCCT
>DAOLDO010000192.1:0-9129 GCA_035327325.1 Chloroflexaceae bacterium
CCCGTCTGCCCGCGGCCAGCGCCGTGGCGACGACCAACGCGCCGGGCGAGCCCGGCCACGTGCTGCGCCTGCTCGAGCCCGCCCGCCCCGAGGTCGAGGCCAGGGGCTGCGCGATGGTCAACATCGGCGGCAGCAGCTTCCCGATCACCAAAGCCTTGCTCGACGAGCTCGAGGCGACGCGCATGGAGGTGACGATCCGCGAGCTGGGCCGCCCGCTGCTCATCCTGCACGCCCCGCGCGACACCTCGGTCGGCATTGACAACGCCGCGCGGATCTTCCAGGCCGCCCGCCACCCCAAGAGCTTCCTCTCGCTCGACGACGCCGACCACCTGCTGAGCGGCGAGGCCGACGGGGACTACGCCGCCGGGCTGATCGCGGCCTGGGCGGGGCGCTACCTGCCCGCCGCGCCCGCGCAGACGCCGGCGGAGTCCGAGGAGCCCGCCGCGGCGGGCGTCGTGGTGCGGATCGGCCCCCGGGGCTACACCAGCACGGTGCGCGCCGGCCGCCACGAGCTGATCGCCGACGAGCCCGCCTCCCTCGGCGGGGCCGACCTGGGGCCCACGCCCTACGACTACCTGCTGGCCGGCCTGGGCGCCTGCACCACGATCACCCTGCGCATGTACGCCGACCGCAAGGGCTGGCCCCTCGAGGCGGCCACGGTGCGCCTGCGCCACAGCCGCGTCCACGCCGCCGACTGCGCCGACTGCGAGACCAAGGAGGGCAGGCTCGACCAGATCGAGCGCGATCTGGAGCTGGCCGGGCCCCTGGACGCCGAGCAGCGGGCGCGCCTGGTCGAGATCGCCGACCGCTGCCCGGTCCACCGCACGCTCCACGGCGAGATCAAGGTCAGGACGCGCGTGGTCGAGGCCGAGAGCGAGGCGCCGCCGCCGGCCGAGTGAGGCGCGCCGCCCCTAGATCCGCTCGATCACCGTGGCGATGCCCATGCCGCCGCCGACGCAGAGGGTGGCCAGCCCGTAGCGCCCGCCACGGCGCTCGAGCTCGTCGAGCAGGGTGCCGAGGATGATCGCGCCGGTGGCCCCCAGGGGGTGGCCGAGGGCGATCGCGCCGCCATTGACGTTGACGCGCTCGCGGTCCACCCCGGTCTCGCGCAGGAAGCGCAGCACCACGGCGGCGAAGGCCTCGTTGACCTCGAACAGGTCTACGTCGTCGAAGCCGAGGCCGGCCCGCTCGAGGGCCAGGCGCGCCGCCGGGGCGGGGCCGGTGAGCATGATCGTCGGCTCGCTGCCGACCGCCGCGGCCGCGACGATGCGCGCCCGCGGGCGCAGGCCCAGGGCCCGCCCGCGCTCCTCGGTGCCGACGAGGACGAGGGCCGCGCCGTCCACGATGCCGGAGGAGTTGCCGGCCGTGTGTACGTGCTCGACCCGGGCGAGGCCGGGGTAGCGCCGCAGGGCCACGGCGTCGAAGCCCGCGGCGCCGAGCCTGGCGAAGGCCGGCTGGAGCGCCGCCAGGGCCTCGCGGGTGGTGCCGGGGCGCGGGTGCTCGTCCTCGGCCAGCACGACCCGGCCCTCGGCGTCGCGCACGGGCACCAGCGAGCGGGCGAAGCGCCCCTCGGCGCGGGCCGCGGCGGCGCGGCGCTGCGACTCGAGCGCGAAGGCGTCCACGTCAGCGCGGGTCAGGCCGTCGAGCGTGGCGATCAGGTCGGCGCCGATGCCCTGGGGCACGAAGCCGATCGCCCCGCTCACCTCCGGGTCGTCCATCAGGGCGCCGCCGTCGCTGCCGATCGGCACCCGCGACATCGACTCGAGGCCGCCGGCCAGGACCAGGCCCTCCCACCCCGAGCGCACCTTGGCCGCGGCCAGGTTGACCGCCTCGAGACCGCTGGCGCAGAAGCGGTTGAGCTGCAGCCCGGGCACGCGCTGGTCCCACCCGGCGGCGAGCACGGCCGTGCGCGCGATGTTGGCCCCCTGCTCGCCGATCGGGGTCACGCAGCCGAGGACCACGTCCTCGACCGCGGCGGGGTCGAGCCCCGTGCGGCGCGACAGCTCGCCCAGCAGGCCCGTGAGCAGGGCCACCGGCCTGACGGCGGCGAGAGCCCCGTCGGCCCTGCCGCGGCCGCGCGGGGTGCGGATCGCCTCGAAGATGTACGCCTCTGGCATGGGTTGGTGTCCTTGATAGCTACTACAGTTGGGGCGCCCCAGCGCGGGCGCCCACGTTGGGGCGCCCTTACCTCCCGACAGACTGCTGTGGTCTCCCCTAGCGCTGGTCGCGGCGGGGGAAGAGCGAGCGGCCGATGATCTCCTTCATGATCTCGGTGGTGCCGCCGTAGATCGTCTGCACGCGGGCGTCGAGGAAGGCCCGGGCGATCGGGTACTCGCGCATGTAGCCGTAGCCGCCGTGGAGCTGGAGCCCGCGGTCCATGACGCGGTTCTGGAGCTCGGTGGCCCACCACTTGGCCATCGAGGCCTCCTCGGTGGTGAGCCGCCCGGCCAGGTGGGCCTCGATGCAGCGGTCCACAAAGACGCGCCCGATCGTCAGCTCGGTCTTCAGCTCGGCCAGCAGGAAGCGGGTGTGCTGGAAGTCGCCGATCGGCCGGCCGAACGCCTGGCGCTCCGCGCAGTAGGCGACGGTCAGCTCGAAGGCGGCCTCGGCGGCGGCCAGGGCGCTGACGGCGATGGTCAGGCGCTCCTGGGGCAGCTCGGCCATCAGGTAGGCGAAGCCGCGGCCCTCCTCGCCGAGCAGGTTGGCGACCGGGACGGGCACCTCGTCGAAGAACAGCTCGGCGGTATCCTGGGAATGCTGGCCGATCTTCTCGAGGTTGCGCCCGCGGCTGAAGCCGGGCATGCCGCGCTCGACCACCAGCAGGCTGATGCCGCGGTGGCCGGCGGCCGGGTCGGTGCGGGCGACGACGATCACAAGGTCGCTGTTGATCCCGTTGGAGATAAAGGTCTTCTGGCCGCTGAGCATGTAGCAGTCGCCCTCGCGCCGGGCCGTGGTGCGGATCCCGGCCAGGTCGCTGCCGGCGGCGGGCTCGGTCATGGCGATCGCGCCGATCAGCTCGCCGCTGGCGATGCGGGGCAGCCAGCGGGCCCGCTGCTCGCCGCGGGCCTGGTGGACCAGGTAGGGGATGACCAGGTCGGTGTGGATGGCGAAGCCGACGCCCATGAAGAAGCGGCGCGACAGCTCCTCCGAGACGATGGCGTTGTAGCGGAAGTCGTCAATGCCCGAGCCGCCGTCCTCCTCGGGGACGCCCAGGCTGAGGAAGCCGGCGGCGCCGGCCTTCGCCCAGAGGGCCCGCTCGACGGCGCCCTCGCGCTCCCAGCGCTCGTAGTGGGGCGCCACCTCGCGCTCGACAAAGGTCTGGAAGCTCTGGCGGAAGAGCTGGTGCTCGCCCTCGAAGATCGTGCGCTCCATCGGTCCCCTCCCTCCTCGTTGAGCGGGCGCCGCCGGCGGCGCCGCCTGGGCCAAACGGTGCGGCCTGATCATAACACGTCGCGTCACCGCGCGCCGGCCCTCAGCCCTCGCGGTGCAGCAGCGGGCGGGTGAGCTCGGCGAGGCGCAGGCGCTGACGCCCGGCGGCGTCGAAGTTGGCCGGGTCGAGCCAGCGGCGAAAGGCTGCCTCCAGGGCGGGCCACTCGGCGTCAATCGCCGCGTACCAGGCCGTGTCGCGGTTACGGCCCTTGTAGACGGTGGCCTGGCGGAAGACGCCCTCGAACGACAGGCCGAGCCGGCGCGCCGCCGCTCGCGAGGGCGCGTTCAGCGCGTCGCACTTCCACTCGTAGCGCCGGTAGCCGAGGCTGAAGGCCCGCTCCATCATCAGGAACAGGGCCTCGGTGGCGGCGGCCGTGCGCTGGAGCGCCGGGGCGAAGGCCAGATGCCCGACCTCGATGCTGCCGGCGGTCGGGGCGATGCGCAGGTAGCTCGCCACGCCCACGGCCCGTCCGGTGGCCGCCTCGACGACCGCGTGGAAGAGCGGGTCTGCGCCGGCCGCCGCCTCGCCGGCCCAGGCCCGGTACTCCTCGGCCCTCGCGAAGGGGCCGTAGGCCAGGTAGGTCCACATGCGTCCCTCCGCGTCGGCCTGGTTGGCCGCGTGCAGCTCGTCGGCGTGGCGCCCCGCGTCCAGCGGCTCGACCCGGCAGAGGCGCCCGACCAGCGGCGTGCGCGGCGGCGGCGGCGGCGGGGTCCAGCCGGGGAGCGGCTGGCCGATCGGCTGGCCAAGGTGGTTGAAGCTGGCGTTCACAGATCCTCCGGGCTCGCTCCTGCGTGCGTCGTCGCAGCCTGAGTATACCAGCCCTCCCGGTGCTCCCGCGGCGCGACAAGGCGCTCCGAGTCCTGCTACAATAGCGCCACGATGAAGGTTGTCACAACCGCGCAGATGCGCGCCCTTGAGGAGGCCGCCGTCGCCGCCGGCGCCACCTGGGAGGGGTTGATGGAGCAGGCCGGCTGGGGCGTCGCCCAGGAGGCCCTGCGCCTGCTCGGCGCCCCGGCCGGCCGCCAGGTGCTCGTGCTCGTCGGCCCCGGCAACAACGGGGGCGACGGGCTTGTAGCCGCCCGCCACCTCCACGACGCCGGCGCCCGCGTGACCCTCTACCTCTACGGGCGCGCGGCCGGCCCCGAGGCCGACGCCAACTGGGCCCGCTGCCGCGCCCGCGACCTCGGCGAGCGCTCGGCCGAGGAGGACGGGGGCCAGGCCGAGCTCGGGGCCCTGCTGCGCGAGGCCGACCTGGTGATTGACGCGCTCCTCGGCATGGGCGTGTCCCGCCCGGTCGAGGGCGCCCTGGCCGCTATTGTCGCGGCCGTGAACGACGCCGGGGGAGCGGACGGCCGGCGGCCCCTGGTGCTGGCCGTGGACCTGCCCACGGGCGTCAGCTCCGACAGCGGGGCGGCCCTCGGCGCGGCGATCCGGGCCGACCTGACGGTGGCTACGGGCCTGCCCAAGCGGGACCTGCTGCTGCCGCCGGGGCGCGCCCTGGCCGGGCGCCTGGCCCTGGCCGAGATTGGCATCCCAAGCGATGATCTGGAGGCGATCATGAGCACCATGCTCTCCGCTGACTACGCGCGCCGCCTGCTGCCCGCGCGCCCCGCCGAGGCCCACAAGGGCAGCTTCGGCAAGGTGATGGTGGTGGCCGGCTCGCTGCACTACCCTGGCGCCGCCTACCTGGCCTGCGCGGGCGCCGCCCGCGTCGGCGCCGGCCTGGTCACCCTCGCCGGCGGCCGCACGGTCCTCGGCGTGGCGGGGCGCCTGCCCGAGGCCACGGTGCTGCCCCTGCCCGAGGGCGACTGGGGCGCCGTCGGCCCCGCCGCCCTCGACGAGCTCGGCAAGGCCCTCGACGGCTACGCCGCCCTCGTGCTCGGCCCCGGCATCGGCAAGGGCGAGGCGACCAAGGAGTTCGTGCAGCGCGTCTTCGGCCTCGACCGGCCGAAGGCCCGCGCCCGCGTCGGCTTCCTGATCGCCGCGGCCGCGCCCGAGGCGCCCGCCGCCCCCCCGCTGCCCCCGCTGCCCCCCGCCGTGCTCGACGCCGACGGCCTCAACCTGCTGGCCGAGATCGAGGACTGGGCCGAGCGCCTGCCCAGGGGCCGCTTCGTGCTCACCCCCCACCCCGGCGAGATGCGCCGCCTGCTGAAGGCCGACGAGCTGCCCGGCGACGCCGTCGCCGCCGCGGCCGACGCCGCCAGGGCCTGGGGCCAGGTGATCGTGCTCAAGGGCGCCACCACCGTCGTCGCCGAGCCCGGGGGCCAGACCCTGGTCCACGCCGGCGGCAACCCCGCCCTCGCCACGGCCGGCACCGGCGACGTGCTCGCCGGCGCCATCGGCGGCCTGCTCGCCCAGGGCCTGGCGCCCTTCGACGCCGCCGCTCTCGGCGTCTACCTCCACGCCGCCGCCGGCGCCCGCGTCCGCGACGAGCTCGGCGACGCCGGGGCCCTCGCCAGCGACCTGCTGCCCGAGCTGCCCCGGGCGATCCGCGCCCTGAGGGGCTGAGCCACCGACCTTGAGCCTTTGTAGTGGCGAACGGAGTGAGCTATGCGCATGGTGGACCTGATCGCGAAGAAGCGGGACGGCCACGCGCTCGCGACGGGCGAGATCGACTGGCTGGTGACGGGCTACGCAGCGGGCGACATCCCCGACTACCAGATGAGCGCCTGGGCCATGGCCGTGGTCCTGCGCGGCATGGACGACCGCGAGACGACCGATTTGACCCTGGCCATGGCCCGCAGCGGCGACATGCTCGACCTGCACGACCTGGCCCCGATCACGGTTGACAAGCACTCGACCGGCGGCGTCGGCGATAAGACCACGCTGCTGCTGGCGCCCATGGTGGCCGCCGCCGGCCTGCCCGTGGCCAAGATGAGCGGCCGCGGCCTCGGCTTCAGCGGCGGCACCGTGGACAAGCTCGAGAGCATCCCCGGCTTCCGCACCGACCTGGACGCCGACGAGTTCCGCCGCCTCGTACGCGAGGTGGGCCTGGTAGTGGCCGCCCAGAGCGGCGACCTCGCCCCGGCCGACAAGAAGCTCTACGCCCTGCGCGACGTGACCGCCACCGTCGAGTCGATCCCCCTGATCGCTGCCAGCGTGATGAGCAAGAAGCTCGCCGCCGGCGCCGACTGCATCGTGCTCGACGTCAAGTACGGCAGCGGCGCGTTTATGCACACCCTGGACGACGCCCGCCGCCTGGCCAGGGCCATGGTCGCGATCGGCACCCTGGCGGGCCGCCGGGTCGCCGCCGTGCTCAGCTCGATGCAGCAGCCCCTGGGCCACAATGTCGGCAACGCCCTGGAGGTGCGCGAGGCCATTGCGGCCCTGCGCGGCGCCGGCCCGCCCGACCTGGTCGAGCTCTGCCTGACCCTCGGCGCCCAGCTGGTGCGCCTGTCCGGGCTGCGCGACGACGACACCGCGGCCCGCGCCATGCTCGCCGGCGTGCTCGAGCGCGGCGAGGCCTGGGCGAAGTTCCGCCAGATGGTCGCCGGCCAGGGCGGCGACCTGGCCTTCGTCGAAGACCCCGGCCGCCTGCCCGTGGCGCCCGTCCAGCTCGACCTGCCCGCGCCCCACGCCGGCTACGTTTCGGCCATAGACGGCATGGCCCTCGGCCTGGCCGTCAACGACCTCGGCGGCGGCCGCGCCCGCAAGGGCGACGTGATTGACCCCGCCGTCGGCCTGAGCATCAGCGCCAAGGTGGGCGACCAGGTCTACCTCGGCCAGCCCCTGCTGACCATCCACGCCGCCAGCCAGGCCGACGTCGAGCGCGTCGCGCCCCGCCTGCTCGCCGCCTACACCATCGGCGCGGACCCCGTCGCGCCGCCACCCCTCGTCGAGGAGATCGTGAGCTAGCCATGCCGATCTACGAGTACCTCTGCCCCGCCTGCAACGGCAAGTTCCAGAAGCTGGTGCGCGGCTTCGACGACCCGCCCGGCCTCGCCTGCCCCCGCTGCGGCAGCGAGGAGGTGCGCCGCGCCGTCTCGCGCTTCGCCACCATGAAGTCCGAGGACGACCGCATCGAGTCCCTGGCCGACCCCTCGACCCTGGCCGGCCTCGACGAGAGCGACCCGCGCTCGATCGCCCGCTGGGCCAAGAAGCTCGGCAAGGAGCTCGGCGACGACGCCGGCGAGGACTGGGACGAGATGGTTGATCAGATGCTCGAGGAGGAGCTGGGCGAGGAGGGCGAGGACGACGGCGAGGGCGCCCCCAGGAAGGCCGCCAAGGCGCCCGACGACCTGGGCTGGGGGTAGGCCCGACAGCTTGCCGGCACGCTCGCGCAAAGCCGCAGAGGCGCCAGGATTCGGCGTCTGATCGGCTCTGATCGCGCCGCGCTCGTCCGTATCGCGTGGTAGTGGAGCACGTCCGCGCCCGAAGGAGCTTTCGCCAGATGCGTAGACTGCTGACCCTCGCGCTCGGGCTGGCCCTGCTCGCCGCCTGCGCCGGGACGCCCCTCGCCTCCACGCCGACGGCCACACCCGCGCCCACGGCCACCGCGACACCCGCGCCCACGGCCACCGCGACCCCAGCGCCCACCGCGACCCCAGCGCCCACAGCCACGCCCACGGCGGCGCCAACGGAGACCCCAGCGCCCACGGCCACGCCCACGACGGCGCCGACGGAGATCCCCGCGCCCACGGCCACGCCCGACCCCGTGGCGGGGCTCACCATTCCCGACCTGCGCGCGGTCGAGTACGGCGCTGGCGAGATCAGCATCGGCGAGGTCTACATCCAGGGGCCGAACTACACCACCTACCGGATCAACTACCCCGCCGGCGATCTGCGGCTGACCGGGCTGATCCACATCCCCGCGGGCCCTGGCCCCTTCCCCGCCATCATCGCCAACCGCGGCACGATCGCCCGCGAGATCTACCGGCCGGGGATGGACAGCCGGGCCTTCGCCGACTACATGGTCCGCCGCGGCTTCCTGATCGTCGCCCCCGACTTCCGCGGCTACGCCGGCGGCGACGACGGGCCCAACCCGTTCTACACGGGCTTCTACCAGGACGTGCTGCACCTCATCCCGCAGGTGCAGCGCCTGCCGATGGCGCGCCCCGGCCCGGTCGGCATGTGGGGGCACAGCCGCGGCGCCTCGGCCACGATCGCCGCCCTGACCATCAGCGACCAGATCGCCGCGGCCGTGGCCTACGCGCCCGCCCCCGCCGACCTCGCCGAGGACTACTGGCGGCGCTTCCGCAACAGCGGCGGCAACCCGGGCGGCGACACCTGGCTCTTCACGCCCGACCAGAACCCCGACGCCTACGCCCGCATCTCGCCGATCAACTACTTCGACGCCGTCACCGCGCCCGTCATGCTCCACCACGGCACCGCCGACACCACGGTCGCCGCCTCCGCCAGCGTCGCCATCGCCGAGGCCCTGCGCGCCGCCGGCAAGGACGCCACCCTCCACCTCTACGAGGGTGGCCCCCACACCCTCCAGGGCGCCCAGGAGGCCCTCTACCTCCAGCGCACCCTCGACTTCTTCACGCAGCACCTCGGCGCGCCCTAAGGGTGACGCTCGCTGCCGCTCGCGCTGTTCGGAATCACCCCCAGCAAGCGCCCACAGGGCGCGAGCCTCACCCCCCCGCGGGAGCGCCGCGACCAAGCGTCACCGCGCCACCGCCGGCAGCCCCACGCTGAAGGGCCTGTAGCGCACCGTCACCCGCACCGCGCCGCGGTCGCCCGCCGCCACGGCGCCC
>DAOLDO010000193.1:0-9123 GCA_035327325.1 Chloroflexaceae bacterium
CGGGCGACCACGCCGAGACCCTGCGCGGCTTCGAGCGGGCCCTGCGCGAGGGCGACGCCCAGGCCGGCTTCTCGCCCGAGCTCCACCGCCTGATGAATCTGTACCTGCCGCGCCGCTACGCCAGCACCTACGAGCGCGAGCTGGCGATCACGGTGGACCGCCCCCTGGCCCGCTTCTCGGCCTGGTACGAGCTCTTCCCCCGCTCGACCGCGCCCGAGCCCGGCCGCCACGGCACCTTCCGCGACGTGATCAACCGCCTGCCCTACGTGGCCTCGCTCGGCTTCGACATCCTCTACCTGACCCCCATCCACCCGATCGGCCGCACCTTCCGCAAGGGCAAGGACAACAGCGTCACCGCCGGGCCCGGCGAGCCCGGCAGCCCCTACGCCATCGGCGGCCCCGAGGGCGGCCACAAGGCGATCCACCCCGAGCTCGGCACCCTCGAGGAGTTCCGGGCCCTGGTGCGGGCCGCCCGCGAGCACGGCATCGAGGTCGCCCTCGACAACGCCTTCCAGTGCTCGCCCGACCACCCCTACGTGCGCGAGCACCCCGAGTGGTTCCGCGGCCGCCCCGACGGCACCATCCAGTACGCCGAGAACCCGCCCAAGAAGTACCAGGACATCTACCCCTTCGACTTCGAGAGCGAGGACTGGGAGGGCCTCTGGCTGGAGCTGAAGAGCTACTTCGACTTCTGGATCGAGCAGGGCGTGAAGGTCTTCCGCGTGGACAACCCCCACACCAAGAGCTTCCGCTTCTGGGAGTGGTGCATCGCCGAGCTGAAGCGCGCGCACCCCGACCTGATCCTGCTCTCCGAAGCCTTCACCCGGCCCAAGGTGATGTACAACCTGGCCAAGCTCGGCTTCACCCAGAGCTACACCTACTTCACCTGGCGCACCAACAAGTGGGAGCTCACCCAGTACATGCTCGAGCTGACTCAGGGCGAGGCCAGGGAGTTCTTCCGCCCGAACTTCTGGCCCAACACCCACGACATCCTGACCCCGCAGTTCTACCCCGGCCACCGCGCGACCTTCTATGCCAGGGCCGCCCTCGCCGCCACCCTGACCGCCAGCTGGGGCATCTACGGCCCCGCCTACGAGCAGATGCTGCACACCCCCGTGCAGGGCCGCGAGGAGTACGTAGACAACGAGAAGTACGAGATCCGGCACTGGAACCTGAACGCCCCCGGCAACATCAGCTGGTTCATCGGCGCCCTCAACCAGATCCGCCGCCAGAACCCCGCCCTCCAGACCAACGAGGGCCTGCGCTTCCACCGCGTGGACATTGACTACCACGAGAACGACCAGCTGATCGCCTACAGCAAGGCCACCCCCGACGGGTCGAACCTCATCCTGATCGTGGTCAACCTCGACCCGCTCAACACCCAGCGCGGCTGGGTCCAGGTGCCCGCGGCCGAGTGGGGACTGGGCGACCAGTACGAGGTGACCGACCTGCTGAGCGGGGCCCGCTTCACCTGGGGCGGCGAGTTCAACTACGTCGAGCTCGACCCGGCGGGCATGCCGGTACACATCTTGCGCGTGGAGAGGCCGGCGCCGCCGGAGCCCCACGTGGGGGACTACGCGTAGGGGCGCAGGGGAGGCCCTGCAACCCTTATCTATTCGCGGGGGGCCGCCGCCGGGAGGGCGCCGAGAGCGCGCAGCTTGAGACAGGGGAGGCCCTGCACCCTTAATCTATTCGCGGGGGGCCGCCGCCGGCCCCCCGCACCCCCCGCCGCCGGGGCTTCGCCCCTGGACCCCAAAGGCGAAGCCTGTGCTATGCCGGCCGGCCCGTTGTCATGCCACGTGGGCGCTGCCGTTCGGGGCAGCCGGCGCGGGTAAGCGCCCTGGCCGGCGTGGTCGGCCCGGCCGCAGCAGCCGCCCGGCCGTACCCCAACCCGAGCGAAGGAGCGTACCGATCCTTAAGGAAAAGGCATGATAACGGGCCATCCAGGCCAGCAGAGCCACATCTTTTGGGGGTCGAGGGGGCAGCGCCCCCCACAAAAACAGCGGGGCCAGGGGCGCCAGCCCCACGAGAGAGCGGGGCCAGGGGCGCCAGCCCCACGAGAGAGCGGGCCACAGGGGGCGCCAGCCCCCAATGTTTGAAGCCGGGGCCAGGGGGCCGTAGCCCCCACCCCTGCGAGGTCCGGGGCTCCCCCGGCCCTCTCCAGGAGACCATGGCGACGACGAAGCAGCCCAGGCCAGCGCACATCCCGAGGGCGTCCTCGCGGGGCGCGCCCCAGATCTTCGCGGGCGACCCCCTCTGGTACAAAGACGCGATCATCTACGAGGTCCACGTGCGCGCCTTCGCCGACAGCGACGGCGACGGCATCGGCGACTTCAAGGGCCTCACCACCCGCCTCGACTACCTGCAGGACCTCGGCGTCACCGCGATCTGGCTGCTGCCCTTCTACCCCTCGCCCCTGAAGGACGACGGCTACGACATCGCCGACTACAACGACGTCAACCCCTCCTACGGCGACATCGCCGACGTCAAGCTCTTTATCCGCGAGGCCCACCGCCGCGGCCTGCGCGTGATCACCGAGCTGGTCTGCAACCACACCTCCGACCAGCACCCCTGGTTCCAGCGCGCCCGCCGCGCCAGGCCCGGCTCGTCCTACCGCGACTTCTACGTCTGGTCAGACGACCCGACCAGGTACAAGGACGCGCGGATCATCTTCAAGGACTTCGAGACCAGCAACTGGACCTGGGACCCGGTGGCGAACGCCTACTACTGGCACCGTTTCTACTCGCACCAGCCCGACCTGAACTTCGAGAACCCCGCCGTCCACAGGGCCATCTTCAAGGCCATGGACTTCTGGCTCGACATGGGCGTGGACGGCATGCGCCTGGACGCCATCCCCTACCTCTACGAGGAGGAGGGCACCAACTGCGAGAACCTGCCCCGCACCCACGTCTTCCTCAAGCAGCTGCGCGCCAGGATGGACGCCAAGTACCCCGGGCGCATGTTCCTGGCGGAGGCCAACCAGTGGCCCGAGGACCTGATCGCCTACTTCGGCGACGGCGACGAGTGCCACATGGCCTTCCACTTCTCGGTGATGCCGCGCCTCTACATGGGCGTGCACCAGGAGGACCGCTTCCCGATCATCGAGATCATGCGCCAGACGCCCAGCATCCCCGAGAGCTGCCAGTGGGCGATCTTCCTGCGCAACCACGACGAACTGACCCTGGAGATGGTCACCGACGAGGAGCGGGACTACATGTACCGCACCTACGCCAGCGACCCCCAGGCCCGCATCAACCTGGGCATCAGGCGCCGCCTGGCCCCGCTGCTCGGCAACCACCGCCGCAAGATCGAGCTGATGAACGGCCTGCTCTTCTCGCTGCCCGGCACCCCCGTGCTCTACTACGGCGACGAGATCGGCATGGGCGACAATATCTACCTGGGCGACCGCAACGGCGTGCGCACCCCCATGCAGTGGACGGGCGACCGCAACGCCGGCTTCTCGCGGGCCAACCCCCAGCGCCTCTACCTGCCCGTGATCACCGACCCCGAGTACCACTACGAGATGGTCAACGTCGAGAACCAGCTCGCCAACCAGCACTCGCTGCTCTGGTGGACCAAGCGCCTGATCGCGCTGCGCAAGCGCTACAAGGCCTTCGGCCGCGGCAGCCTCGAGTTCCTCCACCCCGAGAACCGCAAGGTGCTGGCCTTCGTGCGCCGCCACGAGGACGAGACCATCCTGGTGATCGCCAACCTCTCGCGCTTCGTCCAGGGCGTCGAGCTCGACCTCGCGGCCTTTCGCGGCATGATGCCGGTCGAGATGTTCGGCCAGGTCGAGTTCCCCCCCGTGGGCGACGGCGGCTACTTCATCACCCTGGCCCCCCACTCGTTCTACTGGTTCAGCCTGGTGCCCCAGCGCGTCGAGGGCGTGCTGCCCGGCGGCCCCGCCGAGGCCGAGCCCGCCCTGCTCAGCATTGACGCCGGCTCGTGGGACGCCCTGCTCTACGACGGGCGCCAGGCCCAGCTCGAGCGGGCCCTGCCCGACTACCTGCGCGCCCGGCGCTGGTTCGGCGCCAAGGCCCGCAAGATCAAGGGCGTGACCCTGGCCGACAAGGCCCTGCTGCCCTTCGACGACGGGGTCAGCTACCTCGCCCTCTTCACGGTGCAGTACACCGAGGGCAGCGCCGAGACCTACCTGCTGCCCCTGGCCTACGCCGAGGGCGAGCGGGCCCGCGCCCTGCTGGCCGACATGCGCCACACCGTGGTGGCCCGCCTGCGCGTGCACCGCGACCAGGAGGAGCCGGGCGTGCTCTACGACCCCCTGGTGGACCGCGACTTCGCCCGGGCCCTGCTCGACCTGGTGCTCTCGCGCCGGCGCCTGCGCAGCGCGGGCGAGGCCGAGGTCGCCGGCCAGCCGGGCCGCCCCCTGCGCGGCATCCTGGCCAGGACCGAGAGCCTCGAGCCGCGGGTGGTGACCGTCGAGCAGAGCAACAGCTCGCTGATCTTCGGCGGCAGCCTGATCATGAAGATCTTCCGCAAGGTCGAGCCCGGCCTCAACCCCGACCTGGAGATTGGCCGCTTCCTCACCGAGGAGAGCGCCTTCGCCCACACGCCGCCCGTGGCCGGCGCCCTCGAGTACGTGCGCGCCAAAGAGGAGCCGATGTCCCTGGCCATCCTCCAGGCGTTCGTGCCGAACGAGGGCGACGCCTGGGCCTACACCCTCGACGTGGCCGGCCGCTCGTACGACGACGCCCTGGCCAGCCCCGAGCTGAGCCTGGCCGCCGTGACGCCGACGGTGGCGGCCCTGCTCGACGCCACCGGCGAGGAGCCGCCAGAGCAGGCCCTGCAGGTGGTCGGCGCCTACCTCGAGCAGGCCCGGCTGCTCGGCCAGCGCACCGCCGAGCTGCACCAGGCCCTGGCGGCCGGCACGCGGCCCACCTTCGCCCCCGAGGAGTTCTCGCTGCTCTACCAGCGCTCGCTCAACCAGTCCATGCGCGCCCTGACCGCCCAGTCCCTCCAGGCCCTGCGCAAGCAGCTGCCGCGCCTGCCCGACGGGGCCCGCAACGACGCCGAGGCCGTGCTCGCCCGCGAGGAGGCCCTGCTGGCCCGCTTCAGGCGCATCAACACCCAGAAGATCGGGGCCACGCGCACGCGCATCCACGGCGACCTGCACCTCGGCCAGGTGCTCTACACCGGCAACGACTTCATCATCATTGACTTCGAGGGCGAGCCCGCGCGCCCGATCGGCGAGCGCCGGATCAAGCGCTCGCCCCTGCGCGACGTGGCCGGCATGCTGCGCTCGTTCGAGTACGCCGCCTACTCGACCCTGTTCAACCGCAACGCCGGCGCCCCCGAGGGCGACGCCACCCTGGCCCACATGCGCCCCTGGGCCGACTACTGGTGCTTCTGGGTCAGCGCCGCCTACCTGGGCGGCTACCTGGCCCACGCCCGCGGGGCCAGCTTCCTGCCCGCCGACCGCGGCGACCTGGAGACCATGCTCGAGGTCTTCGTGCTCGAGAAGGCGGTCTACGAGGTCACCTACGAGCTGAACAACCGCCCGGCCTGGCTCGGCATCCCGCTCAATGGGATCCTGCGCCAGGTCGAGGGCTGAGCCCGCACGGACGGACAGTCGCGGGGCGCCCGGCGCCCCCCCGCCGCCGCCTAGCACTAAGGATTGCAGCCATGTCTGACGAGACCAAGCCCACCCGGCGCAGCCGCGCGAAGAAGGCCGACGAGGTCGTCCCGCCGACGCCCGCCGCCGATCCCGCCGCCGCGCCCAGGCCCGCCCGCAGCAGGGCGCGCAAGGCCGCCGCGGCGCCCGCCCCGGCCAGCGACCCCGGCGCCCAGACCGTGCTCGGCGCCGACGGGGTCGAGGTCGGCCCCACGGCGGCAACCCCGGAGAGCCAGATTGACCCCGGCCCGCCCACCCAGGCGGCCGAGGTGGTCGAGGCGCCGACCGACCGGGCCGTCGCCGCCGTGCCCGCCGCGCCCCCGCCCGGCTCGCCCTTCCTCACAGACGACGACGTCTACATCTTCAACGAGGGCAACCACTTCCGCCTCTACGAGAAGCTGGGCGCCCACATCACCACGGTGGACGGCCAGGAGGGCACCTACTTCGCCGTCTGGGCCCCCAACGCCGAGTACGTGGCCGTGATCGGCGACTGGAACAACTGGCACGCCGGCCACAACCCCCTCGGCGCCCGCGGCAGCTCGGGCATCTGGGAGGGCTTCATCCCCGGCGTGGGCAAGGGCGCCTGCTACAAGTTCCACGTCTCGTCGCGCTTCCACGCCTACAAGGAGGACAAGACCGACCCCTTCGGCGCCTACTACGAGGTACCCCCCCGCACCGGCGCCGTGGTCTGGGACCGCGACTACGAGTGGGGCGACAGCGGCTGGATGCAGACCCGCGGCCGGCTCCAGGGCCTCCAGGCGCCCATGTCGATCTACGAGCTGCACGTCGGCTCGTGGATGCGCGTCCCCGAGGACGGCGGTCGCCCGATGACCTACCGCGAGCTGGCCCCGAAGCTGGCCGAGCACGTCAAGCGGGCCGGCTTCACCCACATCGAGCTGCTGCCCGTCACCGAGCACCCCTTCTACGGGTCGTGGGGCTACCAGGCCACCGGCTTCTTCGCGCCCACCAGCCGCTACGGCACGCCCCAGGACTTCATGTACTTCGTGGACCACCTGCACCAGCAGGGCATCGGCATCATCCTCGACTGGGTGCCCTCGCACTTCCCGACCGACGGCTTCGGCCTGAGCTACTTCGACGGCACGCACCTCTTCGAGCACGCCGACCCGCGCAAGGGCTACCACCCCGACTGGGGCAGCTACATCTTCAACTACGGCCGCAACGAGGTGCGCAGCTTCCTGATCAGCTCGGCCCTCTGCTGGCTCGACAAGTTCCACATTGACGGCCTGCGCGTGGACGCCGTGGCCAGCATGCTCTACCTCGACTACTCGCGCAAGCAGGGCGAGTGGATCCCCAACGAGTACGGCGGCAACGAGAACATTGAGGCGATCATGTTCCTCCGCCAGTTCAACTCGGAGGTCTACAAGAACTTCCCGGAGACCCAGACCATCGCGGAGGAGTCAACCGCCTGGCCGATGGTCTCGCGCCCGACCTACGTGGGCGGCCTGGGCTTCGGCTTCAAGTGGGACATGGGCTGGATGCACGACACCCTGTCCTACTTCCGGCGCGACCCGGTCTTCCGGCGCTTCCATCACCACGAGCTGACCTTCCGCGGCCTGTACATGTTCAGCGAGAACTACGTGCTCTCGATCTCGCACGACGAGGTGGTGCACGGCAAGGGCTCGCTGCTCGACAAGATGGCCGGCGACGTCTGGCAGAAGTTCGCCAACCTGCGCCTGCTCTACAGCTACATGTACGGCCAGCCCGGCAAGAAGCTGATCTTCATGGGCTGCGAGTTCGGCCAGTGGCGCGAGTGGAAGCACGACGAGAGCCTCGACTGGCACCTTTTGATGTACCCCTCGCACAAGGGCGTGCTCGACGCCCTGAGCGACCTGAACCGGCTCTACGTGACCGAGCCGGCCCTGCACGAGCTCGA
Organism: Chloroflexaceae bacterium; assembly: GCA_035327325.1. Classification (GTDB taxonomy): domain Bacteria; phylum Chloroflexota; class Chloroflexia; order Chloroflexales; family Chloroflexaceae; genus CAIWXH01. The sequence continues at coordinate 7,524 of DAOLDO010000193.1, forward strand.
CGCCGACCCGGCCGGCTACGAGTGGGTGGACGCGAACAACTCGGAGGCGAGCATCTACGCCTTCATGCGCAAGGCCCGCAACTCGGGCGACATGATCCTGGTGGTGATCAACTGCACCCCGGTGATCCGCGAGGGCTACAGGGTGGGCGTGCCGCGCCTGGGCTGGTGGGCCGAGCTGTTCAACAGCGACGCCAAGGAGTACTGGGGCAGCGGCGTCGGCAACGCCGGCGGCAGGCACGCCGAGGACCACCCGATCCACGGCCGGCCCTACTCGCTCTCGATCGACCTGCCGCCCCTCGGCGCCCTGTACTTCAAGAGTGCCGGCTAGGTGCTACAATCGCCGCAACATCCGAGCTGACACCGCAGGAGGTTCGGAGGGGCTCGGCCCCTCCGAAGCACGATCAATGGCTGAGCGCTACATCTGCATCCACGGCCACTTCTACCAGCCGCCCCGCGAGAACCCGTGGCTCGACACGATCGAGCAGCAGGACTCAGCCTACCCCTACCACGACTGGAACGGGCGCATCACCGCCGAGTGCTACGAGCAGAACGCGGCCTCGCGCATCCTCGACGGCGGGGACCGGATCGTGCGCATCGTCAACAACTACAGCCGGATCAGCTTCAACTTCGGCCCCACCCTGCTGAGCTGGCTCGAGCAGCACGCCCCCGCCGTCTACCAGGCCATCCTCGACGCCGACGCCGCCAGCATGCGCCTGTTCGGCCGCGGCTCGGCCATGGCCCAGTGCTACAACCACATCATCATGCCCCTGGCCTCGCGCCGCGACAAGCTCACCCAGGTGGTCTGGGGCGTGCGCGACTTCGAGCGCCGCTTCGGCCGCCGCCCCGAGGGCATGTGGCTGCCCGAGACCGCGGTGGACCTCGAGACCCTGGCGATCATGGCCGACCAGGGCATCGCCTTCACCGTGCTCGAGCCGCACCAGGCCAGCCACTGCAAGGCCCTGGGCGAGATGGTCTGGGCCGACGTGCGCGGCGGCCGCATAGACCCGACCCGACCCTACTGGGTGCGCCTGCCGGGCGAGCGCAGCATCGCCGTCTTCTTCTACGACGGCCCCGTCTCGCGGGCCGTGGCCTTCGAGCGCCTGCTGGTGGACGGGGCCACCTTCGCCAACCGCATCGCCGGCACCTTCGGCGAGCACCGCCGCTGGCCCCAGCTCGCCAACATCGCCACCGACGGCGAGACCTACGGCCACCACCACCGCCACGGCGACATGGCCCTGGCCTTCGCCCTCCAGTACATCGAGGAGCGCGGCCTGGCTCGCCTGACCAACTACGCCAGCTATCTGGCCGCCCACCCGCCCACCCACGAGGCCCAGATCGTCGAGAACACCGCCTGGAGCTGCGTGCACGGCGTCGGCCGCTGGAGCCTGGACTGCGGCTGCAACAGCGGCGGCAGCCCCGGCTGGCGGCAGACCTGGCGCGCCCCCCTGCGGGCCGCCCTCGACTGGCTGCGCGACGCCCTGGCCCCCCGCTTCGAGGGCGTCGGCCGGCGCCTGCTCCACGACCCCTGGGCCCCCCCCGACGAGTACGTCGAGCTGGTGCTCGACCGCGATGGCGCCCGGGGCAGCGTCGGCGAGATCGC
>DAOLDO010000194.1:0-4197 GCA_035327325.1 Chloroflexaceae bacterium
GGCGGCCAGCAGCGCGACGGCCGCGAACACCAGCGGGCCGCGGGCCAGCGGGCGGACGTTCATGGCCGGCCTCCTGCATCGGCAACGACGGGCCACCTTCGACGCCCGCATTGTAGCCGCGCCGGGGAGACCGCCGGCTAAGAACATGCTGAGCATGCGCGGGCTAGCGCCCCGCTACTTCCGCAGCTCGCCCCGCACCCCCTCGTCCCTGATGCCGAGGAAGCGCTCGAGCTCCTGCTCGAGGTAGAGGGCCTGCTCGGGGTTGTCCAGGCCCTTTACCACGGCCACCGAGCCCCCGTCGGCCTTGACCGCCTGCAGGCTATAGCTGACCGTCGTGCTCCGCCGCGAGCGCCGCACCCGCTCGACGCAGTAGAGCTGCCGGATCCCGTCGCGCGGGAGGTCGAGGTTTCCAAGGGCCGGCAGCGGACCGTGGCGCACCGCGAGGGCCCCGTAGCTCGCCTCCACCGTCGTCCCGTTGACGAACATGGCCAGCGCCCAGTAGGCGACGCCGATCCCCACAAGCACATGCAGCGAGGCGAACATGGCGAAGCCGCCCGCGCCCCCGCTCAGGGCGCCCCAGAAGAACACGCACAGGAAGCCGTTCCAGAACAGGGCGAAGACCGCCAGGAAGATCGCCGCCGGCGTGAACCAGCGCCAGCTGATGCGCAGCCCGCCGGCCGGGCGCTCGATCGCGAAGCGCTCGGGCAGCGGCACGTCCAGGCGCGCCGGGGCCGCCCACCCACTGGCCGGCTCGACCTGGTCGGCGATGCTGAAGACGGCGTTGCACGCCCGGCACTTGGCGGCCATGCTCTGGAGGTTCACGTCGTCGGCTGGGATGGGCTCGCCGCAGCGTTTGCAGGTGATGTCCACGCTCAGGCTCCGGGTGTTTCAGCGGGGGCTCGTCCCCTACTGGGGGAAGCGCGCCAGGTCGTTCTTCAGGGCCAGGGTCGCCAGGTGGCCGGCAAGGGCGTCGGCGTCGGCGCCGACCCCCGCGACGATCCGGCCGACCAGGGCGCGCCCCTGGGGCGGGTCGCCCGCGGCCAGCTGGCGGTCGCTCAGCTGCAGGGCCAGCACCAGCTTCTGGTGGGCGGTGAGCAGCGCTCGCGCCTCGGCGAGGAACTGCTCGAGCGGCACCTCGCCCAGGTAGCGCTCGGCCCGCCCCAGCAGGTCGGGGTCGTAGCCGAGGCCGGCGGGCAGGAAGGGGGCGGGCCGGCCCTCGGCGTAGACGCTCGCCGCCCCGGCCTGGTGCCCCAGGGCCACCACCAGGGCCGTCGCCGGCGTCAGAGCGCCGGGCGGGTAGGTCGCGTCAAGCTCCGTCCACGAGCCCATCGGTCCCTCCTTCGCTGGTGGCCGGGCCCTCCGCCGGCGCGCCCCAAGCATACCATCACCGGGCTACCAGGATCGGTTCTACCCTCATTTGCTGCTATGCTACTGCTCATACTGCGTCCAGTCTAATGGCTGGGTTGGGTGCGGCCGGGCGGCCACGCTGGGCCGCCCTTACAACCTTTGCGCGAGGGTTCGGGCGACCACGCGGAGGCCGCCCTGCCAACGTGCGCAGCCCCGCAGCTTGATGAGGAGGCCATGCACGATCTCGATACCGTCCGCGCCGCGCTCCTGGCCAAGCCCGGCGCCGAGGAGACCTACCCCTTCGACACGGTCACCCTGGTCGCCAAGGTCGCGGGCAAGATGTTCGCCCTGCTCGCGACCACCGCCGCGCCCGGCCAGCTCTCGCTGAAGGTTGACCCCGGCTTCGGCGACGTGCTGCGCGCCACCTACCCTGCGATCCAGCCTGGCTACCACCTCAACAAGCGCCACTGGGTCACGCTCACCCTGGACGGCAGCCTGCCGCCCGAGCTGGTGCAGGAGCTGATTGACGAGTCGTACCGGCTGGTTGTGGCAGGGCTGCCCCGCGCCGCCCGCGAGGCTCTGGCGACCGCCCCCTGACCTGGAAAGGGACACCCCGATGCGCTATGGCTACACCATCGTCTACGTCGCCGACGTCGAGGCGACGCTCGCCTTCTACGAGCGGGCCTTCGGCCTGGCCCGCCGCTTCCTGCACGAGAGCGGCCAGTACGGCGAGCTCGACACCGGCGCGACCACCCTGGCCTTCAGCCGGCACGACCTGGCCGAGACCCTGTTCCCGGGCGGCTACGCGCCGGCGCGGCCCGGCGAGCCGCCCGCCGGCGTCGAGCTCGGCCTGGTCACCGAGGACGTGGCGGGCGCCTACGCGCGGGCCGTGGCGGCGGGCGCGACCCCGCTCAAGGAGCCCGCGCAGAAGCCGTGGGGCCAGACCGTCGGCTACGTGCGCGACCTGAACGGGGTGCTGATCGAGCTGTGCACCCCCATGGGCTGAGGGCCCGCCCCCTCAGCCCTTGCGCCCGCGCAGCGCCAGGAAGAGCGGGAACTCGGCCTCGGCTCGGGCCTCGGCGGGCGGGGCCCCGCGCGGGGCGGGGCGGGCCACCTCGCGCATCCCATCGAGCGCGAGCCCGTGGGCGGCCATGCCATTTACGTAGGCCCCCAGGGGCCGGTGGAAGCTGGAGGCCGGCGCCCCGCGCCCGCTGCTCGGCGGGCGGAGCGGGACGCGCAGCGGGGTGAGGTAGCGGTCCACCCGGCGGTAGCGCAGCTTGCGCCCCGCGTCCCAGCCCCAGCCGCTCTGGCGCTGGATGCGGAAGCAGGGGTGGGTCAGCAGCAGCACCAGCCGGCCGCCCGGTCTCAGCGCCCACGCCGCCGAGGCGAGGGCGGGCTCCAGCGGTTCGATGTTCTGCAGGCTCAGCAGGAACACGGCGGCGTCGAAGGCCCCCGCCCCGAGTTTGGGGCAGGCGGCGAGGTCGCCGGCGTCGGCGACGAGGAAGCGCCCTCGGCGGCCGTGCCTGGCTCGGGCGTGGGCCACCATGCGCGGGCTCAGGTCCACGCCCGTGTAGCTGGCGCCTGCGCGGGCGACCGCGGGCGCCAGGGGGGCCGGGCCGCAGCCGATCTCGAGCAGCCGCTCGCCCTGTCGCAGGGCCAGCAGCTCGAGGACGGCGGGGATGGCCAGGGCGCGGTGGTGCTCACTGCCCGCGCCGGCCCAGCCGTCGTACCAGTCGGCCAGGTCGTCCCAGCTGGTGTCGGGGGCCTGGCCCCGGCTCCGTCGGCGTCTGATCGTCATTGGGCTCCTCCGTGTAGCTCGCGGTGCTTGTGCTCACGCGGCCCACGGCGGCTGGCCCGGCCTCGCGCCGCCGGACTGGCGGCAAACAGAGAGGCCGTGGGCGCCCGGTCCTCCGGTGCCCACGGCCTTGTTCGTCTCAGGCGCGGTACGCTACCGCGATGCAGGGGTGGTGGGCACATCAGGGCCGGCCGCAGCCGCCGCGGCGTTGGCCGGGCGCTGGCGGACCAGGCGCAGGATGTGCACGCACACTACTGTCATCGCGGTCGTTCCTCTCGCTTCGCCCGCAGGATACCACACGCGGACGCCCGGCCAATCAGCCCTGAGGCGGATCGACCGGGCGGCCTGTCCGACGCCGGGCGCTCAGGCGGTGGCCTTGGGCTTGCCGCGCTCGGGCCGCTTGTACTCCTCGCGCCGCTTGAGCCCGACGGCGTGGAGGGCGAGGGCGTTTGGCCCGAACTGGGCGCGCAGCTCCTGCCTGACCTCGGCGAAGATCCCGTGGAAGTCGAAGCCCGCCAGGGTAGCCTCTTCGCGCCGCTCGGCGAAATCCATCTCCCCTCGCGCCTCGGCCTCCTCGGCCTTGTTCAACTTGGCCTCGAGGGCGTTGAGGGCCTCGATACTGTGGGCCGGGTTGCGCGGCGCGTACTCGGGGATCAACCTGAGTCTGCGGAGCGCCTCGCGGTCCTCGTTCAGGCGCGTTGCGCTCACCCTGCTTTTGCGCCTCCTCCTCGGTTTGGGCATTGGTCTGGGCCTCTTTCTATGATGCTGGCTGTGGCGACGAGGTTGTCCCATAGCACATGGCTTAGCATACGTTGATCCGCCCTGGGCCGGAAGTAGACCCTGGTACTTAAATCTACCACCGTTGGTAATAGGTCTCGCCAAGACCAATGGGTTACTCCGGACTGTGTGCAAAGGCCGGATGGAGCCTTTGCGCCGCCGTTGGCTTCAGCGGGCGCCGCTTCGGGATAGTTTGCCTGAGGCTTCGGAACCGTCCGCACGCGCTTCGGAACCGTCCGCACGTGCTTCGGAACCGTCCGCACGTGCTTCGGAACCGT
>DAOLDO010000194.1:4297-9121 GCA_035327325.1 Chloroflexaceae bacterium
CGTCCGCACGTGCTTCGGAACCGTCCGCACGTGCTTCGGAACCGTCCGCACGTGCGTCGGAACCGTCCGCACGTGCGTCGGAACCGTCCGCACGTGCTTCGGAACCATCTGCACGTGCTTCGGAACCATCTGCTAGGAGTGTCCTATCAGTGTGCGAGCAATGCCATCGAGGTCGCCTTCGAGCGATAGCAGTGTGGCGATCTCCCGCTCGCACGCGCCAAGCACCGCAAGCCGCGCCAGAACGCACCCCATAAGCACCACTTTGGCGTCACCGACCGACAGCTTCTGCCCACCGCTCTGTAATTCCAACACCACGGCACGCGCCTCGGCCAAACAGGACTCTAGTGGCAGGACATCAGCCCGCTCATTCTTCACCTGTGTTGCCTTTCGGCAGACGATGATCAAGTCAAGATTGACCGGCTCCTTGGCCTGCTGGACAGGGACCGAGACCGCCATTTCCGCCTTCACAGGATGTGCTTTGACTGTGACGAAGCCGGCCTGCCGGATCGCCGTGTGCAGCGCGGTCCAGCCCTCAGTGCGGGCGTGGTGATAGGTGAAAATCAGTAGCCCGCTGTTCTTGAGCACGCGGCGACATTCACCTAATACCCCACCCAACCGCTCTGCAAAGCGGGAGGCGTCCGTCTGCTGAACCTCCTGCTCCGAGCGGGTCGTTGTGTGTGCTAGAGCTGGCTCTTCGGGGAGCAACCGCCGGAGCCAGACATGGAAGAAGTCGGCAAGCTGCGAGTAGTGAACGTTGTCAAAGAAGGGCGGATCGGTGATTACAAGATCGACTGTGCCATCGCCGATGTCTGTCTGAGCCGAGTCGCCGACGGAGAGATAGGCACGTGCCCCGCGAGCAAACGTCGCGAAATCTCCGGCGGGCTCAATGGAGACCGGTAGGGTTAGGCCATAGACTTTCTCGCCCGTCGGCTTAGCTGGGCGCTGTGGTACACGCAGCTCGTAGGGCCGCTCCTTATAGTCGAGGGCTCGGAGGATCCGGCTTTCAAACAGAGTTGAGAAAGCGCCCGAGGATTGATGTGTGCCCCAAGGGTTCGCCTCCAGCGGGGTCAGCTCCGGCTTCAGAATATGGTGAGCGAACATGTGCCGCACGGCGCCAGTGCCAATGCCCTTGAACGAGGCAAACATGTTATTGAACTCCAGCATACCTGAGAAGAGGCAGGCGAGGAGCCGGCGGGTCTGCGGGTCGGGGAGGGCCGTGATTGCGGCGCCGAGCATGCCGAGGGCGGCGAGTTGACGGGCGTTGAACATCTGGTGCCAGAACCGGTAGTTATAGTTCAGCACCTGGTTGGTGTTATAGCCGGGCGCTATCGCCTCCTGGGGGATGTGCCGCCAGAAATCGGGGAGCTGGCGTTCTGCGGCGAAATACCGGGCCAGATCGTCGGGCTCAGCTGGGAGGAACAGTTTCTCGCCGGCGGGAGTGAGGGCGAGCTTGGCGTACAGGCGGTGCTCCAGCGGTGCTCCCAAAGCGCGCACCGCGTCAATGAGCGCAACGCCGTGCTGGCAGTGAGGGCAGACAGCGCGTGTTCCCTGGAACACGCCCTGCTGCGGGTTATAGCCCGCGCCACACCGGCCGCACGCCACCGTCGTCGCATCGTGATTGACCACGTTGATTGCGCCGCACTCAGGACACAAAGCCTGAGCGGCAGGGTACTGCTTTGGATAGGCGTGCCGAGCGAAGATACGACGCTTGAAGAGGTCAATGGAGGTGGCGCAACGGGGGCAGGAAAGCACTTTGACCCAGAAGTAGTACAGCACGTCCGCAGGAGCGCCGCCCGGGAGCGTGCAATGGTAGAGGGCTCGAATCCTCGGCGCGACGGTTCGCTCGAGGGACTCGTAGGCCGCCAGCACCGCTGCGCGGTCGTGAGGCTCAAGCGCTGTCCGCACCATCGTGTAGGCCACGGGGTTGATGTCTCTGCCGATGATCCGGCATCCGAGCTTCACCGCCTCGTGGACGGTCACCCCACTGCCCATGAAGGGATCGTAGACCACTGTGTCGGGAAATGCGACCCGCTGGAAGAGGCGGCCGGCAACGTCGTCATCTGCACCAACACTCCCCGCGATAATGATCGCACGAAAGACAGAGCCGAGCCGGCGCGCCCACCACTTGTGAATGTAGGAGAGCGGCCGATAGATCTCCTTGCGCCACGACTCGTGCTCGGCGAGCCGGCTCACCAGGGCCGTGGGGAACTGGCGCTCGACCGCGCGGGAGCCGTATGATGGGGGAAGCTCCTGGAACTCGGGGTGCTCCGTGAAGAGGGGTAGCTGGGTCATGTATCGGCTACCCCTTGATCGCCGTCCTCGTCATTGCCGAGCTCCTCGAGGACGGCCTTTGGGGTGCGCATGGCCACGGGCTGGTGTGAGCTACCGGGGAGGCGCCAGGCATCAAAGCGGTGCTCGTGACCTGCCGACGGGTTGGGCACAGTCTCCTCGGTCAGAGCGTTTGTCCGCAGATCAAAGCTGTACCCGACGATCAAGGCCGCGGCCTCCTGGCGAATTAAGGTGCCTACGTGCTGCAGGGTTTCTGCTGCTACGCCCATTCCAGCAGGCAAAATGAGGGTATGAGCATGGGCAACGCCTTCGACCAGGCCAAATGGCGTCGGAACCACGTACATCTTCCGGTCGCGGATCTTGATGTCGCCGTAACTTCCAAACCCTTGCACGCTCTTGTTCTTATGCACATAGTGGTGATCCGCATTGAGGAAATCGCCGTGGCAGATCACTAAGTCTAACACGGGATAGGTTTCACCATCGGGCTCGGCAGGGTAGCGCCCAAAGATGTAGTAGATACTTCGCCCGTTGTGGCTCCCTGACGGCATCTGGCTATTGGAGTCAAAGTCGGCGACTCGACCGGGATAGGCGAGCCCTTTGACCTCATAACCTTCGGCGCTTTGTACCAGGCGGAAGTCCGGGTACGAGTTGCGCCCGCCAGCTTCGTAATGGGCGCCGGTTTCGCGTAGACGCTCGCCGACCCAATATTGAAAGTGAAACTCTTTATCCCGCCTGCTCTCGCGGCGGATCAGGCGGTGCTCGCGAATGGCTTCCACGCAGGCGTGGAAGAGCGTTGCGACCGGCAACGTAGGAGTCATCCTGTCTCCTCACCAGCGACTCAAGGCTGCTCGCCTGAGTATAACAGGTAGACCACGTTAAAGGGAGCGACACGACAGAGCCGGCGCGAAGCTACGCCGTAGCCTCGGGGGCGTCGTCCGGCGCCGGCCGCACGGGCGTTGCGGCCCCATCGCCGACCACGGTCGTCCACGGGCGGACCCGCCAGCTTCTGACGAGCCCGTTGCGGACGTAGGGGTCGGCGGCCACGAACTGCTCCACAACCTCTGGCGTGCCGCCCTGGAAGAGCAGCACGGCGCCGTCCACAGGGTCGGCCAGGGCGCCGCCGAGGACCAGCTCGCCGCGGGCGTGGGCCGCCCAGGCGAGGGCGAGGTGCTCGTCGCGGTAGGCGCCGCGGCGCTCGAGGTAGTCCGGGACGACGTCGTAGAACAGGAGGAAGTGCATGGAAGCTCCTTGCTTAGTCAGGCATGCTGCGTGGCGCTCGCGACGAGAGCCGCCGCGTCGCGAAGGACCATACCGGGGCGCAGGCCCACGCGGGCGGCCGCCCGGTTCACGGCGCTGAGCACGCCCGCGGCCCAGGCGTCCTCGGCGTCGCCGATGCGCGCGCTGGTGTGGGCCACCGCACCGGCGGGGACGCCCTGGGCGTCGAGCAGCCGCAGCCCGCTCACGCCGGCGTCGTCCTTGCCGCCCCCGGCGTCGTTGAAGAAGGCGCCGGCCAGGGGGTGGCCCAGAGCGTAGCGCGCCGAGCTGGCGCCGCCGTGGGAGCCGCTGACCACGATCGCCCCGGCGTCGCTCGCGTCAAGGTACGAGATCGAGTCCATCAGCACCACCCGCCCGCCGCCGGGCAGATCGATCCGGCGCTTCAGCGGCGCCGCCGGGCGCGGCTCCTCGACGCGGGCCATAGTTGTCCTTTCGTGGCCGTCCTGCCGTCGGCGCGGGCGCGACGCCCCCGCATATGGTAGCACGCCCGCCCCGGCTTGCGCGCGGGCCCCCGCCCGTATGGTATTGTGGGGGCGGGATCGGCTGTGTGGCGACAAGGGGCGGGGTGGAAGCCATGGACCCGGCACAGCAACACCATGAGCGCCTGCGCGCGGCGACCGACGACGCCCACCAGCGGCTCGCCGCCCTGCTCGCCGCGTCGCGCCTCGTCGAGCGCAGCGGCGGCGCCCTCTGGGTGGGGCCTCTTGGCGGCGCGCTCGCCGCGATTGACGCCGCCATCGCGCCCCTCGCCGCGCCCCCGCGCCACACCGCCGTCGCCGCGGCCTGGCCCGCCTACGCCGAGCTGGCGGCGCCCCTGGTGAGCGGCGCCGGCCGGCGCCCGCACGGGCCGGGCGCCCTCTCGGACGAGCTGAGGCTGCGGGCTCTGGTGGTGGGCTGGCTCGCGCGGCACGCGGCCCGCGGCGAGCCGGCGGCCCTGCTCGGCGCGCTGTACGCTCTGGCCGGCACGCTGCGCACTCTCCGCGCGGGGGCGGCCGCCGGCCCCTGGGGCGACCCGGCCCCGGCCTGGCGAGCGTTCGAGGCGAGCGTGAGCGCCGCGCCGCTCGAGGGCGGCGCCCTGGCCCAGGCCGCCGCCACAGCGCAGGCGATCGCGGGCGAGCTGGTCGGCCTGGTCGCCTCGCTGGACCGGCGCGACCCGCGGCGGCTCAGCCAGCTGGTCGGAGTGCTCAACCCCGCCGCGGGCAACCACGCCATCCCGGATACGATCGAGGAGATCCAGGCGGCGGTGCAGGCCGGCGAGCG
>DAOLDO010000195.1:0-9077 GCA_035327325.1 Chloroflexaceae bacterium
ATCTGGCGGATCTGCGCGCGGTCGAGCGGGCGGGCCCCGCAGAGCGAGCGGCCGCTGTCGCCGCGGCCCGCCGCAACGTCGCCCACATCCTCGACGAGCTGCGGGCGGCCGCCGGCCCCGCCGCCGACATCGCGATCATGACCTACTACAATCCCTACGGGGGCGACCCCGCGGTCGAGGGCGGCGAGGCCTACTGGGTGGCCCGGCTGAACGCGGCGATCACCGAGGAGGCAGCGCGCCGCGGCGTGGCCGTGGCCGACGCCTACGGCCCCTTCGCCGACGGGCGCTTCTACACCCACACCTTCATCCTCTTCGGCGACATCCACGCCAACGCCCGGGGCCACCGGCTGATCGCCGACGTCTTCGCCGAGGCCCTGGGCTACCCCGACCCCTAGCGCCGCCCGCCGCGCCCTGGCACGCCCCTTGCTCTCCAGAGGCAGGCAAGTGTGTGAAAGGAGGAGCGTCGTGACGGAGCGACAGCACGAGGAGCTGATCGAGATCCTGCGTCGGCGCCTGGGCTCGCGCCACATGGCCGGCATTGACGAGGGCCGCGCCGACATCGTCGGCGTGCTCCGCGACGAGCTGAGCATCGAGCGCGACGAGGCCGACGCGCTGCTCGGCCGGCTGATGGACGCCGGCCTGGTCCGCTACGTGACCAGCGACGAGCGCGACCCCGTCGGCAACCCTGAGGTGATCCACGACCCCGAGCGCCCCGAACGGACCGACCCGGCCGAGAGGCCGATCGCCGTACCGCCGGTGGGCGGGCCCCAGGAGGGCTACAGCGGCCTCTCGACGGGCAGCTCGGCGCGGGCCGCCGGCGCCGCCATCCCGGTCGCGGGCGCGGGCACCGGCTCGCCGGCCGCCGGCCCCGTGGCCGTCGTCGCGGCCGACCCGACCACGGCCGGCGAGGCCGCGGCCCAGGGGACGGGCCCCGGCTACTGGGATATCGGCGGCTCGGGCGCGGGCATCGTGCCCTCGTCCACCCGCAAGGGCCAGGTCGAGCCCCGCGGCACGTAGCCACCCAGGTTGCTTTGGTGAACCGACAGGTAGAGCCGCCCCGGCGGGGCGGCTCTACGTTTTTATGGCCTCGTAGACCACGCGCGGCGCGTCGGGGGGCGCTGGCTCCCAGCGTGGCGTGCGACGGGCGACCAGGGCGAGGCCGGCGGCGGCGATCGCCTCTGCCACCTCGGCGTCGGCCCAGGCCCGCTCGACGTGGGCCTCCTCGCCGCGCCACCAGCGCTCGCCCTCGCGCACGAACCAGACGATGCGCCCGTGGGCCAGGCGCGTGGCGGGGTCGTAGCTCAGGCGGTTGTAGACCAGGATGCCGCCCGCGTCGTGCACGACCTGGTCCGCGTCGTCCCAGGTGGCGAACTCGTAGGCGGTGTTGAGGTCGAAGAACAGGCGCCCGCCCGGGGCGAGCAGGGCGGCGATCCCCGTCAGGGCCAGGGACAGCTCGCCCTCGCCCGTGAGGTAGTTGAGGCTGTCATAAAGGCACGTGGCCAGGTCGAAGGATGAGGGCTGAAGGCTGAGGGCTGAAGCCGCATCGCCAGGGCCGTGTCGCTCTGCCTGCGTGCGCCCCTCCCCGACCGGCAGGAACCTGAGGTCGGCCTCGACGAAGGTGGCGGGGAGGCCGCGGTCGCGGGCCCTGGCGCGGGCGATGGCGAGCATGCGGGGCGAGCGGTCAACGCCGACCACCTCGGCGCCGGCGGTCGCGAGGGCCAGGGTGGCGGCGCCGGTGCCGCAGGCGAGATCGAGGGCGCGGCGGGGCGGCGCGGGCAGCCCGGCGAGGATGCGCGCGACCAGGCCCTCGGCAAAGGCGCCCTGGCCGATCGCGTCGTAAATGGAGGCGTACGCCTCGTAGATCATCGTGGGGCTCACTGAGAGCAGCGTGTCGAAAGCTCGGCGTTCCTGGCGGCTCGACACAGCGATCCTGAGAGTGAACGCATGTTGGGGCGCCCCAGCGTGGGCGCCCACGTTGGGGCGCCCTTACCTCATCTCCTCAGTGCCATGCCACTACGCCGCCAGCTGCTCCCACTGGGCGTACTTGTCGGCGAGGAGCGCCTCGAGCTCGGCGTACTGGGTGCCGAGGGCGGTGATGCGCCTGACGTCCTGGGCGGCGCTGGCCTGCTCGAGGTCGCCCTTGAGTCGGCCCAACTCCTGCTCGAGCAGGGCCACCTCGGCCTCGAGGGCGGCCAGCCGCTTCTTGCGCTGCCGCTCCTCCTGGGACGAAGGACCAAGGACCAAGGACGAAGGCCGGGTCGCTGAGGGCGGGTCGGTGCCAGCAGATGACGCCCGTGCGGTTTCAGGCTTTGGTCCCTGGTCTTTGGTCTTTGGTCCTGCCGTGGCAGCAGCCTCGCGGGCGGCCGCGAAGTCGCTGTAGCCGCCGATGTACTCGCGCACGCGGCCCTGCTCGACGTTCCAGACCTTGTCGGCGATCGCGTCAATGAAGTAGCGGTCGTGGGAGACGAAGAGGATCGAGCCAGGGTACTCCTTCAGCACGCCCTCGAGGGCCTCGCGGGCGCCGATGTCGAGGTGGTTGGTGGGCTCGTCGAGGATGAGCAGGTTGCCGGGCAGCAGGGTGAGCTGGGCCAGGGCCACGCGCGAGCGCTCGCCGCCGCTGAGGTCGCCGACGCGCTTGAAGACGTCGTCGCCGCTGAAGAGGAAGCGCCCGAGCAGGTTGCGGGCCGCCGGCTCGCCGAGGGTCGGGCTGGCGCGGGTCAGCTCCTCGAGCACGGTGGCCTCCCAGTTGAGCACGTCGTGGCCCTGGGCGTAGTAGCCGATGTGGACCTTGTGGCCGAGGCGGGGCTGGCCCTGGAGGGGCTTCAGCTCGTCAATCAGGGTGCGTAGCAGGGTGGTCTTGCCGCTGCCGTTGGGGCCGAGCAGGGCCACGCGGTCGCCGCGGTGGATCTCGAGGCCGTCGGCGCGCAGCAAGACGCGCGGGTCGGACTCGTGGCGGCGGTCGCCGGGGAAGCCGACCACCAGGCCGTCGAGGGCGAGCACGAGCTCGCCGCTGCGCAGCTTCGAGTCGAGGAAGAGCCTGAGCTTCGCCTGCTCGCGGGGGCGCTCGAGGCCGTGGTCGCGCTTGAGGCGCTCGAGGCGCTTCTCGCGGCCCTTGGCCTCGCGGGCGCGCTGGCCGGCCTTGTAGCGCCTGATGAACTCCTCGGTCTTGGCGATGAACTCCTGCTGGGCCTGGAACTCCTTCAGGCGGCGCTCGAGGCGCTCGGCCTTCAGCTCGAGGTACTTGTTGTAGGGGGCGGGGTAGTCCTCGAGCCTGCCGAAGGCGATCTCCAACGTGCGCTTCGTCACGCGGTCGAGGAAGTAGCGGTCGTGGGAGATCACGACCAGCGTGCCGTCCCAGTTCCTGAGGAACTGCTCGAGCCACTCGAGGGCCTGCATATCGAGGTGGTTGGTGGGCTCGTCGAGCAGGAGCAGGTCGGGGTCGGAGAGCAGGGTGGCGGCGAGGGCGGCGCGGGTCTTCTGGCCGCCGGAGAACTGGGCGAGGCGCTGGTGGTACTGCGACTCGTGGAAGCCGAGGCCCTGGAGGGTGCGCTTGATGCGCGGCTCGATCTCGTAGCCGCCGCCGTGCTCGAAGCGGGCGCTCAGCTCGCCGTAGCGCTCCATGGCCTGCTCCCAGCCGGGGGCGGCGGTGTCGGCGATGGCGGGCTCGAGGGCCTCGATCTCGGCGCGCAGGTCGGCCAGGGCGCTGAGGGCGGCCTCCATCTCCTCCCAGAGGGTGCGGTCGCCGCTGAAGCGGACCTCCTGGGCGAGGTAGGCGACGCGGGTGCCGCGGGCCATGGCCACCTGGCCGGCGTCGGCGGTCTCGATCCCGGCGATGATCTTGAGCAGGGTGCTCTTGCCGGCGCCGTTGACGCCGACCAGGGCGAGCTTATCGCCGCGGGCGATCTGGAAGCTGATATCCTCGAAGATCAGCTCGGCGCCGTAGTGCTTGCCGAGGGCGCCCACGCTCACAAGGGTCATCGCCGTAACCTCAAAACGCGCTAGCCGTATCAAGGGCCCGTGGGCCCGTCGCATTATGTCGAAGATGGGCCGGGCTGTCAACCGCCCTGCGGCCGATGGGTCGGGGCCGTTTTACCACGAAGATCACGAAGAGCCCGAAGGGGATAGGCGCGCTGAGTGCCCGGCTGAGCGCCTGGAGCAAAACGAGAAGCTCTCACTACGGCAGAGGCGTGCAATCGCTTTAGCACTGCTCACATACCTTCGTGATCTTCGTGCGCTTCGTGGTAAAGAATCATCCACCCATCGGCAGCCATTCGCTCCGGACCATAGCGAGCAAGATGCGCTCCAGCTCGGCGCAGTGGCGCCCCCAGGAGAAGCGCTCGACCACGCGGGCGCGGGCGGCGCGGCCCATGGCCAGGGCGGCGGCCGGGTCGTCGAGCAGGCGGGCGACCGCGGCGGCCAGGGCGGGCACGTCGCCCTCGGGGTAGAGGGCGCCCTCGCGGCCGTCGCGCACCACCTGGTCGAGGGGCGGGATGGCGGCGGTGACCACGGGCAGCCCCGCGGCCATGTACTCGTAGGGCTTGAGCCGCGACCAGAAGAAGCCGGCAGCGCGCAGGGCGGGGTGGGGCGCCGTGGTGAAGGGGGCCACGCCGAGGTCGGCCGCGGCGAGCAGGGCGGGCACCTGCTCGTAGGGCACCGCGCCCGTGAAGGTGAAGCGGTCGGCCCTGGGCGCGGCGAGGGCCTCGGCGGCGGGGCGCTCGGGGCCGTCGCCGACCAGGGTGAAGCGCAGGTCGCGTCCCCCCTCGAGCAGGAGCAGGGCGGCCAGGACGAAGTCGGTCACGCCGTGCCAGGCCCGGAACGAGCCCATGAAGACGATGTTCGGCCGGGCCCCATCGGCCCAGGCGGGCCCTGCGCGGCTCGCCGCCGCCGCGGCGAAGCGCTCGACGTCGGCGCCCCAGGGCAGTTCGACGATCTTCTCGCGGGGGATGGCGGGGGGGACGGTGGTGTGGAGCGGGGTGACGATAGCGCCGGCGGCGCGGCACTGCCACTCGGCCCAGCGGCGCATGGGGCCGCCGAGGGCGTCGTCGAGGCGGCGCTTGCGCACGGCGGGCGGGTCCACGATCAGGGCGTTGACCTCGAGCAGGGCGGGCGCGCCGAGGCGGCGGGCGGCGAGCAGGCCGGCGCCGGCGAAGTTGTAGTAGCGCTCGATCACCGCGTCGGGCCTGATGGCGCGGGCCAGGCGCAGCACCGGGGCGGCGCCGAGCAGGCTGAGGGCCTTGGGCAGGTCCTGGTGGTGCAGGTGGAAGCCGTCGAGGCGCGACGAGGCCGGGCGGGCGAAGGGGGCGAGGCCGGCCCACCCCTCGCGGGAGGCGGCGAGCAGGTGCACCTCGTGGCCGAGGCGGGCGAGGCCACGGGCGACCTCGTAGGCGTGGGTGCTGCCGCCGAGGGCGCCAGGGACGGGGATGCCGGCCGCGACGTAGAGGAGCCTCACAGCCGCTCGTAGCGCTCCAGGTCCATGGTGATGGCGAGGGAGTTGGGGGCGGCCCGGCGCACGAGGTCGTAGGCGCGCTCGACCTGCGAGTCCTCGACGCCGACGAGCAGCGTGGTGTTGCCGCGCCGCAGGAAGCCGCCCGTGGTGGCCAGCCGGGTGACGCGGAAGCCCTGCTCGACCAGGGCGTCGACGCTGGAGTCGGCGTGGGCATCGTCCGTGACGAACACGATCAGCTTCATGGCATATCTCCACGGGACGGCGAGGCGTTTCCCGGCATTATAGCCAGGGGCGCGGGGGGCGTCAATCGCCCGCGCCCCTGGCGGTCGCCGTCGGCGGGCCGGAGGCCGAGTATAATCAGAGGGGACCGCCCCGCAGGAGTGACTGTGAAGACGATGCCTGGCGCCCTGGGCGGTCGCAGCACGCTGCGCCCGTACGCTCCGGCGCGCAGGCGTGCCGGCCCGTTAGGGAGCCCCTATGCTCGCAATCCTGCTGCTCGGCCCGCCCCGCATCCTGCGCGACGGCGCGCCCCTAGACCTGCCCCGCCGGCGCGCCCGCGCCCTGGTCTACTACCTGGCCGCCCAGGGCGGGCCGGTGAGCCGCGAGCAGCTGCTCGGCCTGCTCTGGCCTGACCACGAGCGGGCCGCGGCGCAGCAGATCCTGCGCACGACCCTGCACGGCGCCAGGCGGGCCCTCGGCCCGGCCCTGGCGGGCGAGGATGCCCTGAGCATCGCGCCCGAGGTTGACGTGGACTACAGGGCCCTGGCCGCGGTCGTCGGCGACCCCGGCGCCGGCGATACCGAGCTGACCGCGGCCCTCGGTCGCTACGGCGGCGACCTGCTGGCCGGCTTCGAGCTGCCGGACGCCGAGCCTTTCGAGGAGTGGCTGGCCGTGGAGCGCGAGCGGGCCCGTCTGCTCGCCGTGCGCGGGCTGACCCGCATGGCCCGCATGGCCGAGGCCCGCCGCGACTACGGGGCGGCCCTCGAGGCCCTGGGCCGCGCCCTGGCCTTCGACCCGCTCAAGGAGGACCTGCAGCGCGACGCGATCCGCCTGCACTACCTGGCGGGCGACCGGGTCGGCGCGATCCGCCGCTACGAGCAGCTGCGCGACCTGCTCGACGAGGAGATGGGCGTGCTGCCCATGGCCGAGACGGTGGCCCTCTACGACGCGGTGATCAGAGACGAAGTGCCGGGGCCCCCCGAGCAGGTCGCGCGCCCGGCGGCGGCCGCGGGCCCCGCCCGGCTGCATCCCGCCTCCTTCATCCTGCATCCTGCCGAGCTCCCCTTCACGGGGCGGGCGGACGAGCTGGCGCGCCTGGAGGCGGCTGTGGCCCAGGGGCGGCTAGCCCTGGTGGAGGGCGAGCCGGGCATCGGCAAGACGCGGCTGGCCCACGCGTACGTCGAGCGGGTGCGGCGGGCGGGCGGGCTGGCCCTGGTGGGGGCGGCCCACGAGCTGGAGCAAGGGCTGCCCTACCAGCCTGTGATCGGGGCCCTGCGCGCCCTGGCCCACTACCCCGACTGGCCCATGCTGCGGGCGGGCCTCGCGGTCGAGCCCCTGTGGCTGCGCGAGGCGGCGCGCCTGGTGCCCGAGCTGGCCGGCGGCGACGAGGCCCTGGCGCCGCCAGGCGGGCGCACCGAGGAGGCGCGGCTCTGGGAGGGGGTGGCGCGCCTGCTGCTGGCCCTGGCCGCGCGCGGGCCGGTGGCCCTGCTGCTGGACGATCTGCACTGGGCCGACGCGAGCACCCTGGGGCTGCTGGGCTACCTGCTGCGGCGCGTCGGCGGGCTGCCCCTGGCCCTCCTGGCCACGGCGCGCCCGCCCGAGCCCCGCTCCCCGCTGAGCGCCCTGGTGGCGGCCCTCACCCGCGAGGGGCGCGTCGAGCGCCTGGCGCTGCGCCGCCTGAGCGCCGAGGAGACCGCGGCCCTGGCGCGCAGCCTCTGCCCCGACGACGCGGAGGCCCTGGCCGCCTGGCTGCGCCAGAACGCCGAGGGCAACCCCTACATCATCGCCGAGCTGGTCGGCCACGCCCGCGAGACGGGGCTGCTGGGGGCCGACGGGCGCCTGCACCCCGAGGCCCCCGCCGCGCCCGTGGTGCCGCAGACGGTCTACAGCCTGATCGAGTCGCGCCTGGCCCGGCTCTCGGAGGGGGCGCGGCGCGTGCTCGACGCCGCCGTGGCGGCCGGGCGCGAGTTCGAGTTCGAGGTGGCGGCGCGGGCGGCGGCCCTCTCGGAGGCGGCGGCCCTCGACGCCCTGGACGAGCTGCGGGCGGCCCGGCTGGTGGAGCCGCTGCCCGACGGGCGCTACGGCTTCGACCACACCCTGACCATGGAGGTGGCCTACCGCGAGGTGGGCGAGCCCCGCCACCGGGCCCTGCACCGGCGCGTGGCCGAGGCCCTCGAGGCCCTGCACCGCGACGGGCCCGACGAGGTGGCGGGCCTGATCGCCTCGCACTACGCGGAGGGCGGCGCGCCCGAGCGGGCCGCGGCCTACGCGCTCAGGGCCGGGCGCCACGCCGCCGCTGTGGCGGCCTGGGCCGAGGCCGTGGCCTTCTACGAGCAGGCCCTGGCGGGCGGGCCGCCGGCCCGGCGCTTCGAGACCCTGCTGGCCCTCGGCGAGGCCCACTACAACCGGGGCGATGGCCCGCGGGCCGCCGAGGTCTTCCGCGAGGCCCTGGGCCTGGCCCGCGACCCCGCGGCGGCGACGCGGGCCCGCCTCAGCCTGGCCGGGGCCCTGATCAGCCAGGCCCGCTTCGCCGAGGTGATTGACCTGGTGCGCGAGATCGCGGCGACGGGCGCGCCGGCCGAGCGGGCCCAGGCCCTCTTCCGCTGGGGCACCGCCCTCTCGCTCGAGGGCGCCGACCTGGCGGGGGCGGCCCTGCGCCTGCGCGAGGCCGAGGCCCTGGTGGCCGCCCAGCCCGCGCCCGACCCGGTGGCCCTCGCCCAGGTGCGCTTCGAGCTGGGCAGCGTCGCGGCCCAGCAGGGCGATCTGGCGCGCGCCGTGGCCTACTACCACGAGGCCATGAGCGTGGCCGACGGGGCGCCCGACGTCGCTATGGTGGACGGCCCGACGACCTGGCGGGTCCTCGCCCGCAACAACCTGGCCTACCACCTGCACCTGCTCGGCGACCTCGAGGGCGCGGCGCGCTACATCGGCGAGGCCCTGCGCCTGGCCGAGGAGGGTGGCGCCCTGGGTATGCTCCCCTACCTGCGCTCGACCGAGGGCGAGGTCGCCCTGGCCCGCGGCGACCTGGACGGCGCCGAGGCCGCCTTCGCGGAGGGCCTGGCCCTGGCCGAGCGCACGGGCGTGCCCGAGCGGGTCGCCGGCCTGACCGCCAACCTGGGGCTGTTGGCACTGCGCCGCGGGCAGACCGCCAGCGCCATCCACAGGCTCTCGGCGGCCCTCGCCCGCGCCGACGCCCTCGGCACGCGCCACCTGGCCGCCCAGGTCCGCATCTGGCTCGCCCCGCTCCTGCCCCCCGCCGAGGCCCGCGCCGCCCTGGCCGAGGCCCGCGCCATCGCCGAGGGCGGCGGCCGCCGCAGGCTGCTCGAGGAGATCGAGCGGGGCGCGGCGGAGCTTTAAACTTTTTGTTCACGCCCGTGGTCACGCCCCTGCTGACGCGTCAACGCTAGACTGG
>DAOLDO010000196.1:0-9025 GCA_035327325.1 Chloroflexaceae bacterium
TGCTGCTGGTGCTTGGCCAGCTCCTGGTACTGGCGGGCGTTGTTCAGGGCCATGCCGGCGATCACCGCCAGCTTCTCGAGCAGCTTCTGGTCCTCGGGGGTGAAGGCGCCGGGCCGCGGGCTCTCCAGGTTGATGATCCCGACCACCTCGTCCGAGTGCCCGCCGAAGATCGGCACCGCCAGCTCGGCCCTGGTCCCTTCGTGGCCGGTGAGGTAGATCTGGTGCCAGTGCGGCTCGCGCTCGATGTCAACGATCAGCGCCGAGCGGCGGTGGCGCGCCACCCAGCTCTGCACGCTGTTGGTGCCTAAGGGGCGGGTGGGCTCCAGGCTGGCGGGGAAGCCGCGCTGGGCCTGGTCGGTCATCTGGGCCCGCTCCTCGTCTACCTGGCTGATGTTGCCGACCTCGGCGTGGGTCAGGGCCATGGCGCCGTCGAGGATGTGCTCCCAGGTCTGCTTGAGGCTCTGCAGGCTGCCGGTCATCTTCGCCGCCGCGCCGATCAGGCGCTGCTCCTGCTGCTGCCGCTCGTACAGGCTGGCGCGCTGGATGGCCACGGCCGCCATGCTGGCGATCAGCATGGCGATGTTCTCGTGCTCGAGGGTGTAGATGTCGGGCGTGTGGCTGTCCAGGGTCACCACGCCGATCACCTGGTCGGCCACCACCAGGGGCACGCCCATCCAGCCCCGCACCTGGTCCAGCTCGTAGCCGGGGTCGGCCATGTGCGGGCAGGCCGCGTGGACGTCGCCGAAGTGGCGGGGCGCGCGGCTGTGGTAGACCTCGACGTTCGGGTAGACGCGGTCGTGCAGGTCGAAGCGCAGCTCTTTGATCTGCTCGGGGTTGGCGAAGCCGCGACAGTCCACGATCTCGAGGGCGGTCTTGTGCCGGTCCAGGTACTGGATCGAGGCCGAGTCGAAGGGGATGGCCCTGGCCAGCTGGTCGAGGGTCAGCTCGCGCACCCGCTCCGAGCTGAGCATGCCGCTGAAAGAGCGAGAGACCTCGCGCAGGGTGGCGGCGCGGCGATGGCGCACGGTGACCTCGAGCAGGGCGCGGGCGATGCGGCGCAGAAAGCTCTCGAGCCGGGCGCGGTCGCCGCGGCCAAGGGACTGGCGCTCCTCCGGGTCGCCGAGCATGCTCAGCACGCCGAGGGGGCGGCCCTCGGTAACCCAGAGCGAGGCCGCCCGCCGCACATGGCCGCCCTCCTGGGCCCTGATCGGGTGGAGCTCCTTCAGGGCCTGGGCCTCGAGCCGGTCGGCGTCCACGGCGATCGAGCCCGCGGCCGCGCCCGCCCCCGCCGCGCCGTCGTAGACCAGCCGCAGCCGCAGCTCGTCCTCGCTGAGCAGCCAGATCTGCACCTCGCGCGCCCCGAACACGGTGCTCATCGCCTGGGTGATCAGCCGCCCCGCCCTGGCAAAGTCGTCGTCGGCGGCGTAGATCGCGGTGATCGTGACGTTGAGCAGGGCCACCCGGCTGGCCATGTCGCCCGCGCGCACCCGCTCGACCAGGTAGTCGAGCGCCTCGTCCCAGCGCCCGGCCGTGGTGAGCAGCTGGCTGACCCGGTTGGGCCCGAAGTAGCGCGCGAGGAAGCGGCGGTACAGCTCGTTGTGGAGCTGGTAGCTCCCGTCGGGGCAGCGGCGCACGATCCCCGTCAGGTAGAGCAGGTCGTAGTCGGGGGTGAGGCGCAGGGGCAGCTCGCGGCGCGGCACGCCGGGCCTGCCGACGAGCAGCAGCACCGCCCGCAGCAGGTCGGGGTCCTCCTCGATCAATCGCAGGGCCTCCTGCAGCGGCGCGTACTCGAGGGCCTCGGCGGCGAGGAAGCGGTCGATCCGCGCGCGCACCGTGCGCATGGGCAGCCGCTGCGCGCCGTCGCGCGGGCCGTCGGGGGCGAAGCTCCGGCAGATCAGCCTGATCAGGTGGGCATTGCCCCGCAGCGAGCAGAGCAGGTGCTCGCGCACCGCGCGCGAGGCGGTCAGGCCGGCGAGCTGATCCTCGAGGATCGCCCGGCTGTCCGCGTCGGACAGGTCGCCGAGGTGCACGGGCCTGGCGATGCCGTGGAAGGGCGAGGTCTCGCGCACGGTGAGCCCGGCCAGGCTGAGGGCGCCGGCGACGACCACGCCGAGGCGGCCGGCGCGCCGGTCGTCGCTGTGCTGCTCCATGTAGAGGGCCCGCAGGGCGCTCAGCAGCACGCTCAGCAGGTCGGCCGGCACGCGCTCCAGGTCGTCGAGCAGCAGCACCAGGTCGCGCCCGAGGGCGGCGATCAGCGCGTCAAGAAAGGCCCGGAAGCCGGTGCTCTCGCCGATCGGCGCGACCGGGGGCGCGGCGCTCGCCGGCGCCAGGTCGGCCAGCTGCGCGACGACCATGCGGGCCAGGCTGGTGAAGAAGGCCCCCTGGCTGGCCGTGTCGGTCTCGGCGAGGCTCAGGTAGACGCAGCACAGCTCGTCGCCCTCGCCGAGTCGCCGCCCGGCGGCGCACAGCACCGCCGTCTTCCCCGAGGAGTACGGGCCGAGCACCGTGCAGTACTCGCCCTGGCGCACGTGGGCCACCACCTGCTCGACCGTGGCGCGGTTATGGGCGAAGATCTGCGGCGCGGGCGGCAGCATGGCGCTCATACGCCCTCCTCCCGCGCCTTGCGGATCAGGTACTGCACGTCGTAGCTCTCGGTCAGCACCCGGACGAAGACCGGCGAGACGAAGAAGTACTCCTGCCCGTGCTGGTCAAAGATCCCGGCCAGCTTGAGCACGCTGCACGCGTTCTCGATCTCGCCCTGGCGCAGCGTGATCCCGTGGCGGCGCAGCGAGGCGTCCATGTGGACCTGGGTGAAGCCGCCGAGGCCGCCGCTGTTCTGGCGGGTCAGCAGCGCGCAGACCAGGGCCTTCTCGCGGTTCTGTGTGTTCTGGATGAAGGAGGCCACCAGGTGGTCCTTGAAGCCGGCGTCCTGGTAGACGTCAATCAGGCTGTCGAGGCAGATGGTCCGCTCATCCGACTGGCTCAGATCGATCGAGCGCAGCAGGATGGTGCAGTAGTACTGGATCAGGTTCGGGTGGCCGGCCGTCTCGGCGAAGATCCGCTCGATGACCTGGGCCTTGTCGCGAAAGCCGACGCCCAGGTTCTCCATCGGCACGACGATCAGGTCGTGGGCCTGCTTGCGCTTGAACTCGTTCAGGCGCACCTCCTGGGCCATGTTGAAGAGGGGCGAGTCGATCGCGATCTTCTCGTTCATGGCCTCGCGGAAGCCGGCCATGATGTACTGGGCGAAGCCCTTGTTCGACGAGGAGCGAAACATGCGGAACAGCTCCCAGCCGCCGCGCTGGAGCAGAATCAGGTTGTCAATCTCGTCGAGCAGGAAGATCAGCTTGCGCCGGTGCTTGCGGGCCATGCGCTCGAGAAAGTCGGGGAAGAAGAAGGCGTACTGCAGGTGCAGGCGCGGCAGCTCGGTCGGGTTCAGCTTGCGCACCACCTCGCGGATATAGTCCTCGGGGCTCGAGAGGTCGCTGCAGTCTATGTAGATGATGTGCCCGTTCTCGTGATCCTCCTCGCGCTCGCGCAGCCGGCGCTCGATCTCCTTGAGCAGCGAGGTCTTGCCGATGCGCCTGATGCCCAGAATGACAAAGTTGGTGTCCGGGTTCTCGAGGATGCGCGAGATCTCGTACTCGCGGCCGAAGAAGCGGCTCCCGATCACCGGCGCGGCGGTCTCGTAGGGCGCCAGCAGCGAGACCGAGAGCTGCGACAGCACGATGTCGCGCAGGTCGCCCGTGGGCCGCCGCGACTGGAGCAGCCGGGCCTGCTCGTCGGCGCCGATCACGACGATGCGGGCCCGCTCCTGCAGGTTGTTGGCGTACTGGCGCAGCGGCTCGGCCTCGCCGTCCACCAGGGCGACCAGGGGGTCGCGGCGCAGGTGGTTCGCCCGCATCACGTCGCGCAGGCTATCTATCAGGTGCTGCGGCGAGCGCATGTCCACGTCGCGCGGCTTCACCCAGACCACCGGCGTGCGGTCGGAGAGGCGCAGCTTCCACGACGACAGGTCGAGGTAGAACAGCTCGTAGCCCAGGGTGGTCGGCCCCGACCGGATCTTGTAGTTCAGCTCGTCGCGCAGCCGGCGCAGCAGCGGGTGGCTCAGCTTGCTCATTTGGGCTCCCCTCCTTGCTCGCCCAGGCGGATCAGGCCGTAGTCGCGCATGACGTGCAGCACCTGGCGCAGCGACTGGTCGCTGGAGCGCAGGTGCGAGCGCAGGCGCTCGAGGGCGACGCTGTGGCCGTTCACGGGCAGCTGCTGGTAGATCAGGGCGGCGAGATGGGCCGTCTCGTCGTCGCCCACGGGGCACATCGAGTTGCGGCCCGCCTCCGAGCGGGCCACCCGCACCAGGCGGCCGTCAATCATCTCGGCGCCCACCCCGCTGCGCCCGACCTCCCTGGCCTCGCGCAGGGGGCTGCCGTGGAGGGACACCCGGGCGAAGTGCTCGCGCCAGTCGCGCTCCGCGTAGCGGATCGCGCCGTCGGCCACGACGACCTTCTCGTCAATCGTGATCGTCGGTCGCCGGATCACCATGTCGCAGTGGATGCTGCTGGCCCGCTGCCCGCCGAAGAAGATGTTCGAGCCGATCGCGATGTGGGCCGTGCCGGCGGCCTTCTCGTCGTAGAGCATGTTGCCCGTCAGCGTGGTCACCGCCGGGTTGACTCCGATCCCGATCTCGGCCAGGTTGTTCCAGTTCGGGTCGTCGCGGGCCCTGGCCGGGTCAATCTCGGTGGCTCGCAGCAGCTGGGCGGCCCGCCGACCCGTCGGCTCGATCCCCTGCAGCCGCCCGCCGCTGAAGTACAGCACGATCTCCTCGCCCGGGCCGATCACCTGGCCGGGGATCGAGCCGTCAATCACCACGCTGCCCTCCGCGCTGTCCTCGACCGGGGCGATAAAGCTTTCGCCCGAGGGCACGTTGCCCCAGGTGCCCTCCCTGATGATGCCGTCGCTGGCGACGGGGAGCCGGCCCCAGCCCCCGATGTCAACCTCCAGCCGGTGCTCCTCGCCGCGCGCGTCGCGGCTGGCCAGGCACAGCCGCGAGCCACGGGTCAGGGCCAGCTCCAGGCGGCGGCAGTCGGCTATCAGGCGGGCGAAGTCCACGTCGGCCATCCTGAGCACGTCGTGGCTGGCGCCCGGCATGGTGCCGATGCGGGTGCGCGCCCCGCTCTCGTGCTCGATGATGTGGGCGCGGAAGGGCAGGCAGTCGGTCTGGCCGTTCACGCAGAGCACGATCACGCGCACCTCGCGCAGCGCCCCCGAGACCGCCCGGCCCAGCCCGGCGTCGCTCGAGAAGCTGCGCTGCTGCGCCCGCGAGACGAAGAGCGACGAGGTGGTCACGCCGAGCTGGGTGGCGGCCTGCTCGAGCAGCATCCCCACCTCGACCGTGGTCTCGTCCATGAACACCAGCAGCTCCTGGCCCGCCTCCAGGCCAAGGCAGTGTTTGACGATCTGCCGGGCCCCGTTCAGCGCTGACTCATCGGCCATGATGGTAGCTCCTCTCGCTTATGGGCACAGTATCGGCCCCGCGCCCCGGCCCGCGCCTGTCGCCGAGGCGGCGAAAAACCGGCAGCATGGTGGCCGCAACCCCGCTCGTCACCGTCGCGCATCTGGGCGCCCCCCCGGTCGCGGGGTGCGGGACTTCCAGGCCCTGGATCTGGTATACCTGCAGCCCGCGCTGAGATCCCAGCGCGGAGTGCTGGCATTTCTGCCCATCCTGGCGTATACTCAGGCTGAGACCTGGCGGCGTGAGCCGCCAGTGCTGCAGGGCGCCGCGCGTGGCTTCAGGGCGGCGCTCACCGGCGAGGAGGGGCGATGGACCAGAAGCGCAGCCCGCGGTTCGCCCGCCTGCTCAAGGCCGGCCTCAACAGCATCGCCACGCTGGAGGGCAAGACCGGCCCGGCGGTGGACGCCGAGATCGGGCGCCTGACCGGACGGGCCGGCCCGTCGCTGCAGCGCTACCGCAGCGGCTACCTGCCCAGCGACCACCAGCTCACGGCGACCGTCGCCGAGCTGGCCGTCGCGCGCGGGCTGCTGGGCCGGCCCTGGCTGGAGCAGTTTCTCAACGCGGCGCGCTACCCGGCCTACGACGCCCGCGCCCTGGTCGAGCGGCTCTTCCCCAGCGCCGCCGCGCCCGCCCGCGCCGCCCCCCAGACGCAGTTGCCCCCGCCGTCGTTCGTGCGCTTCATCATGCGCGGCCAGGCCTACAGCGCCGTGCTCGACGGGCTGCGCAGCCACCTGCCGCTCACGATCGTGACCAGCATGGGCGGCATGGGCAAGACCAGCCTGGCCCGCGTGGTCGCCGGCGACTGCACGACGGGGCGGGCCACCCCCGCCTTCGACCTGGCCGTGTGGGTCAGCGACGGGGGCCTCCCCGGCACGACCAACCTCTCCACGCTGCTCGACGAGGTGGCCCGCGCCCTCAGCTACCCCGGCCTGGCCGCGCTCCCCTTCGCCGAGAAGCAGCGCGAGGTTGAGCGCCTGCTCCGGGCCCAGCCGGTGCTGCTGGTGCTCGACAACGCCGAGACCGTCGGGGACGCCGCGCTGCTCGAGTGGCTGGCCCACCTGCCGCCGCCGAGCCGGGCCCTCGTCACCAGCCGCGCGGCTCTGCCCGCCCACCTGCCGGCCTGCCAGGTCGATCTGGCGCCGCTCGACGCGGCCCAGGCCCGCGAGCTGATCGTGGACCGGCTGCAGCAGAGCCACCTGCGCGGCGTGCCGGGGGCCCTCGAGCAGCTGCTGCCCCTGGCCGAGGCGGCCGGCGGCAACCCCAAGGCGATCGAGCTCGCCGTCGGGCTGGTGCAGCGCGAGCGCCGCCCGGTCGCCGAGGTGGCGGCCAGCCTCGCGGGCGCGAGCATCGAGACCCTCTTCACGCCCCTCTTCGCCGGCGCCTGGCAGGCCCTCGACGCCGGGGGGATGCGGACCCTGTTCGCCCTGACGCT
Organism: Chloroflexaceae bacterium; assembly: GCA_035327325.1. Lineage (GTDB taxonomy): Bacteria > Chloroflexota > Chloroflexia > Chloroflexales > Chloroflexaceae > CAIWXH01. Next base: position 6,942 of record DAOLDO010000196.1, read on the forward strand.
GTTCCCGGCCAGCGCCGCCGAGGCCGCCCTGCTCGCCTGCGCGGCCCTGGCGCCGGGCAACTTCCGCCGCACCGCCACCCAGCTCGCCGAGCTGTCGCTGCTCGATATCCAGTGGGCCGACCTCCTCGCCCCCCCGCGCTACGCCCTGCACCCCCTGGTGCGCGCCTACGCCGCCGCCCGCCTGGCCGAGCGCCCCGCCGAGGCCGAGGCCCTGCGCGAGCGCTGGCTGGCCTGGTGCGTCCAGCTGGCCGCCCGCGTCGGCTTCTGCTGGGACGACCTGGGGCGCCTCGACCTGCTCGATGGCGAGCACGAGACGGTGCAGGCCGCCCTGGAGTGGGCCGCCGCCGCCGGGCGCGACCAGGCCGTGATCAGCCTGGCCGAGGGCGTGCGCTACTACTACAACGTGCGCGGCCTGTGGGACGAGCGGCGGCTCGCGAACTACGCCATGCGCGCCGAGGCGGCGCGCCGCCTCGGCGACGCCGCCGAGCTCGTGCTCGCCCTGTCCCAGCACTGCGAGGTGCTCAGCAAGCAGACGACCCTGGCCGAGGCCGAGGCCCTGCTCGCCCGCGCCGAGCAGGTGGCCCTCGGCGCGACGCTCAGCGACGACGCCGCCTTCGAGCTCGGCCACGCCCGCGGCCTGCTCGCCTACACGCGCGGCGATCTCGCCAGGGCCGAGGCCTGCTGGCGCTCCCTGCTGCCCTTCGCCGCCACCCTTGGGGGCCAGAAGTATGTGATCAACCGGCGCTGGCTCGCGGGCTGCCTGTGCGACCTGGGCCGCGAGGACGAGGCGATCGTGCTCTACCGGGCCTCCCTCGCAGACGCCGAGGCATGCAACGACACCCGCTCGATCACCGGCAACAGCCTGCGCCTCGCCGCCCTCGACATCGAGCGCGGCAACCTCGAGCGCGCCGAGGCCGAGCTGGCCCGCTGCCGCGAGCTGGCCGAGCGCCACCAGGACGGGCGCCGCCTCGCGGAGTACTACGAGCTTGCGGCCGACCTCCTCGCGGCCCGCGGCGACCGGGCCAGGGCCGACGCGGCCCTCGCCGCCGCCACCGACCTCCTCGCGCGCATGGGCATGCGCGGCCGCGCCGAGGCGCTCCAGGCCCGGCGGGCCCGCGCCGAGCCGCGGCACCAGCCCTAGCGCGGCCCCCGGCCACTTGCAATTGATCTGTCTTTACAGCACAATAGTACCCGTCCTCCCACTCTGGGTAGTATCTTTCCACAATGATCCGACGAGCCCGGGCGGGCGGCCCTGGCTGGCCGGAACGGAGTTGGCGTGGTGCTGGCGATCGGAGACGTTCTAGACAACCGCTACCGTGTCGAGGCCACACCTGAGCAGAGTGAGCAGCGGGCATTCTACCTCGGGCGCAATCTTGAGACCGGGCAGCCGGTCGCCTTCTGGGCCATCTCCCGCTCCGGCGAGGGGCTCGATGTCCGCTCGATCATTGACCTCGACGCCCTCGCGAACACCCAGCACGAGGCGCTCCCCAGCCTCCAGCGCCTCGCCTTCGACGACAGCCTGGTCTATGTGTGCGAATATCACGGGGGCCCCAGCCTCGACGAGTGGCAATCGCGCTGGCCAGGGCGGCAGGTCAGCGCCCGGGCCGCGATCCTGGCCCTGCTCCCCGTGCTCCGGGCCCTGCAGCAACTCCAGGCGGCCGGCACCCTCTTCGCGCTTCACACGATCGCGCCCGCCACCATCGCCGTCTCCGCCGAGGGCGAGGTCCAGCTCAATTTCCACGCCCTGTTGCCCCGGCGCGCCGAGGCCGAGCCGAGGCGCAGCGGCGCCGGCCGCCCCGAGGCCGCCGCCCTCCAGGCGCACCTGCGGGCGGTCGGCGCGACGCTCTACGCCCTGCTCAGCGGCGTCGCCGCGCCCCCCGCCCCCCGCTCGCACGACGCCCTCCTGGCCGAGCTGAGCGCCCGCGGCCTCTCGCCCTCGCCGGCCCTGCTCGCCGCCCTGGTCGGCCTGTTAAGCCCCGAGCCCAACGAGCGCTTCCCCTCGGCCGAGGCGGCGCAGAACGCCCTGCGCGCCGCCCTCGGGCCGCAGCTCTGCCCGATCTGCGGGCGCGACAATCTGCCGACCA
>DAOLDO010000197.1:0-9018 GCA_035327325.1 Chloroflexaceae bacterium
GCGGGGCGCCCCCGCCGGAACCAAGAGGGGGTCGCCTTCCTGGGGAAAAGGGGAGGCCTCCGGCTGCACCCCCTCCCGCCGCACCGTCAGGCTGGCGATATCACTCCAGGTTGCGAGCACGCCCTGCTGGCGCAGCCCATCGACGACGATGCGCTGCTGCGCGGTGGTCAGCAGTGTTGCGGTGGCAAACTGGAGGATGAGCTGACGCGGCTGATCGTGCAGCGCCAGCACCGTTGGCCATGGCGGTTCAAGGGTTGCCCGCAGCACCGACTCGGCGAGCTGGAGCAGGTGCACCTGCATACCTGGCTCGTTCACCTGGTGCACCGTCCGCCGCCCCGGCGCGACAAACTCGATGTCGAGCGTCGGCAACGGGAGCGTGAGTGCGAGGCGTCGGAAGGGCAGACGCAGGCGTCGTCGGTTCACGCGCGGTGGCGCGGCCTTCGCGACGACACGCCGCTTCGATGGCGGCGTCGGCTGTGCTGGCGGTGCAGGCGGCGTGTCGATCAGCACCGCACGGAACCGCAGCCGGATGAGCATCCAGCGCGCAACCGGGTGGACCTTCGCCGCCGGCGGAGCCGTACGCCGCTGCCTTCCCCACGGCGGTGTCGGTAAGGGCGACGCCGCGAGTCGCGGGCGCAGCAGCCAGAGTGGGCTGATCATGACCAGCAGCAGCAGGAGCTGAACCGTGATCGCGATCAGGCCAGGGTCGCCTGGATGCAGGAGCAGCAGCCCACCACTGCACAGCAGCGTCCCTGCGACCGTGGTCGATGCGAGGGCCAATGCGCGCTGGATCGTCATGGCAGCGCCTCCGGCTCGATCTGCACATACCAGAGCGCGCTCGGCCCGCCAACCACCAGCAGGTCGCGGCCGGCCCAGAGACCGCCGGGGCGGAGGCCGCCAGCAGCAAGCTGAATCGTCGGGATGGTGAAGAGGGTCTCGTATTCCGGCCAGCGCGCCACGGTCAGACTGCCGTCCGGCTGGGCCAGCACCATGCGCAGAGTGGCGTCCGGCAACGCCGTGAGCGCGACAATCTCAGCCGGTAGGGCGCCCAGACGCGTGCTGGCGCCATCGACCAGCGTGATACGATCCAGCGCCAGGCCCAGACCAGTATCCGCGCCCCACCAGAGGTCCGTACGTGACCAGGCCAGCAGCAGCGCGCCGCCAGCCATGTTCGGCGGCGCCCGCAGACGGGTGGCCTCGGCACGGCCAGTGCTCGGCAGACGCAGCAGTACCGCGCTGCGGGTCGGGAAGGTCGGCGCATGCTCAGAGGCCGCGATCGTCGGCGTCGCGGGCAGGGTGCCGGTCGGCGGCCGGGTCGGCGTCGGCGGCTCGGTCGCGCTGATCACCACTGCCGCCAGGCCATCCGGCTGCCAATGCACACTCTGCACCGCGCCGGGGATGGTGATCAGCGCCGACTCATCAATGGTTCGTCGCGCCTTTGAATCAAGCAGCCAGAGCGCCTGACCCTGCTCATCACCGCGTGCGACGAGCAGCGCCCGCCCATTCGGCGCCCACCAGAGGCCACGCACCTGCTGGGTGGTTGAAATGACCTGCGTGCCGCCGGTCGTCGCGATCGTCAAGAACCCGGCGATACCCGGCGTCGCTGGTTGCTGGGTCTCCCAGGTCGCCCAGAAGCGCTCCCCGGCAGTAGTGATGAGCTCATCAGCGACCGGGTAGGTCTCCAGCACACTCAGGCGGGTCAGCCCACCGGCGTCCAGATGCAGCAGTGAGCGGATGCCAGCGGCGGCGGCTGATGGCCCCCAGCCCGGCTGGACACTGGTACTGGCCGGAGCGCGAGCGCTCAGCCGCCAGCCACCGCTCGCATCAGCGGCGATCTGCTGCCAGGTCGCGTCGGGGCTCGGCAATGTCACCGGCTGTACAGAAGGAATCGGGCGCAATGGCGGCAGGGTGAGCGTCACCGTCTGTTCGCGCGTGACCGTGAAGTCAACGGAAACCGGGAAGGTGTTCGGTCGCTGGGCCGCCAGGGTATGCGCGCCGCTGCGCAGGGTCAGCAGGCTCACCCCCGCTGCCAGTGGCTGGTCATCGATCGTCACGACGGCATCAGCGGGATACGGTTCCAGTGCGACGGCGCCGGTGCCATGCAGCCAGGGAACCAGCCCCCAGGCCAGCGCGCCGAGCATAAACATACCTATCGTCAGGGTGAGCGCCACGATGCTCCAGCGCCGAATACGCTGTCGCTGGCGGAGCACCCGCGCCGTGAGCACGTCGAGATGGATCGTGTATGGCCCGATATCAAGCTGGGCGGGCAGCCGCATCAGACTCCTCCTCGTCGATGGTTTCGAGCGCCGCCACCCGCCCGCTCACGCCGGGAATAAGCGCATGGATTGGGCCGGGCGCGCGCGGAATACGGAGCGGGATCGGCTCACGCCCGACCAGCAAGAGGCCAGTGACGCCATCGGCATCGCGCCGACAGCGCGAGAGCCAATTAATCTCGCCGGGCGTCAGCCCCAGCTTTTTGGCTGCCTGCAAGATCGGGTTCTCCTCGTCCTGCGCGCCGGCCCGCGCCGGGCGCAGCTGCCGCAGCATCAGGATCGTCTCGCAGTTGTCGAGGAAGGTTGTCCCGGCCGCATTCGGCACGAGCTGATCACCGACCCGGCGGTAGAGGAACTCACGGATCTGCTGGGTGATCACCGTGACCGCAACCCCCAGCGAGCGACCAATGCGCGCCAGCATCTCGATCGTTTGCGCGCCGGCGGCCGTGTTCAACACCGCCCAGGCTTCGTCGATGATCAGTTCCATCTTGCGGCCAGTTCCGCGCATCGCCACCGTCATGAAATAGTCGGCAATCAGCGCGGGAATGACCCGCTGGAGCGTCTGATCCTGCCCCTGCACAAAGGCGCTCAGGTCAACCCCCAGCACACCGACGTCGCCGCGCAGCCGGGATGGGGGGATTGCCAGCGGCAGCGGACGCGGGCCATGCAGCAGCCGCCCCAGCAGACCCTGGGTGAAGAGGTCGAGGGCGGCGCGCAGCGACGCATCGCCATGCTGCTCGGCCAGATAGGCCGCAACGGCCCGCAGATCCGGTACGTCGGCATGGAAGGTCGCCGGATCGCCAGTGATGCCGCGGTGGGCGTAGCAGGCCAGGATTGCCTCTTCCAGCTGCGCCTCGGCGCTGCCGCTCAGCGGCATGCCGCGCGCCAGCGACTCACTGGCCACCAGCTGCTTCACCAGCGACGCCCGTTTGGCGCGCAGATCAACCTGGATACGGCTGAGCCGCTCGACGACGCCGGCATCGCCCCAGGGCAAGGTCAGCGGGTTGAGTTGCACGTCGGCCTGGTCGGAGAGCACCAGGTAGGTGCCGCCCAGCACATCTTCGATCAGGCTGCGATACTCCTGGTCCTTCGGGTCGAGCACGCAGATATCGCAGTTGCCGTGGGCAAAGCGCTGGAGCAGCGCAAACGACTGTTGATAGGTCTTGCCGCCGCCGGTCGCGGCGATCGTCGCCTGGTGCGGCGAATGGAGCGCAAAGCGATCCAGCAGCACTGGCGCGCCAACCGCCTGCCCGGCCCCCGAGCCCTCGGCGCGCACACCGTAGAGAATCGGTACGCCCTGGCCGCCCTGGAGCGCCGCCGATGATGAGGGCAACAGCCGCGTGAGCGTCGGCGTGTCGGTCTCAAACAGGTAGCGCAGCAGGTCGTAGCCCAGCGGCGCGGTGGTGAGGAGCCCTTCCCAGTGCTGGGCATCACAGGCAACAATTTGGAGCTGGATGTCGGTGCAGGCGGCGCGCAGCTGGCGGGTGCGTTCGTTCAGCTCGCTCAGATCCGCGCCGGCGACTGTAAGGTAGAGGCCGACCAGGTGGAGCGCGCTGGTCTCGTCCGTTACCGCGCCGAGCACACGGCGGATATCCTTCATCGCCTGGGCCTCGTCGGCGCTGTCGTCGCCGCCTTGGGAGAGCGACACGCCCATCTGGTGAGCCTTCTGCGCAAGACGCTCCTTGGCCGCCGCGCGGGTCAGCGGGTTGTTGACCAGCGTGATTTGCACGCCGGGCATGTGCATCAGGGCGACCAGCACGCCGGGGCGCAGCTGGCGCGGGAGCTGGAGCACCGCGAACGAGCGCAGGTAGCTCTGGCCGCTGCGCACATATTCCACTGGCCCACGATCCACGCTGGCCGGGGCAATCAGGTCGTCGTCGCTCGTGACCGAGCGCTCGCGCAGGCCGCCGACCAGGGCGATGAAGGGATCGCCCCGTTGGCGCTGCCGGCGCGTGACCACCGGCGCGTCCGGGTCCACCGTCTGTGCCGAGCGCATGCGCACCGCCGGCGGCCGTGGCGCGGGTGGCGCCCACGGCGGCGGTGGCAGATCAGGAACCTCCGCTGCCAGCGCTGGCGTATCGGATGCAATCTGGCGAGTCGTCATCGGGCTATTCCTCCTCCACGACCTGGATCAGGCGTGGCGCGGCCAGGCTGCGCTGCTGCTGACTTTCGCCGGCCACCGGGTCGAGCGCCACGCGCAGCAGCGCCCGGATCTCATCAGGGTGGAGCAGACGTGGCGGCGGCTCCATGCCCAACGCGGCGAACTGGCTGAGCAGTCGCCGGGCGCGGCTCAGCGCCTCCTCAACCGGATCGCCAGCTAACCGCGTCGTCTGGCCGACAATCTCCGCCGGCAGGAGCTCGCCCCAGGTACCCGACGGCGGTAGTTCCGGTGCGATTGAGGGCACGGTCACGATCCAGCGCACCGCGCGCAGGTGCATCAGCGATGCCCAGGCATGGGTGAGCCAGTCGGTCAGCGCGCCAAGAATCGCGTAGCTCTGAAAGTCCGGGGCGCGCTGCTGAGCGCCACCAAGCGTCTGAATCAGCGGCGTGATCGTCAGCGGCAGCGCGAAGGTCGCCAGGCTACAGCGGTCGGGGCAGGTTTTTAGCACATCGCTATACATCCCGAGCAGGCGCGTCAGCGAATCGGTATCGTAGAGGCGGAGATCCGGGGGAGTCAGCTCGATCAGGGCGACGGCGATACGGTCGCTGCGCAGCAGATAGCCATCGCCAATCGTAAGTGCGCCAAGTGAATCCTGCACTGAGCCGGTCTGTCGCAGACGAGCCACCGCAGCACCTCATGCGGGACTCAGCGTCGTCCACGCACGAGCGGTCCCAGGCGCGGCGTGCGGGCGGCCACCAGCACGGTGCGGGTGGCGATGAGGAGACGCGGGCGCCGGGCGCGCCGCGCAAAGACATAGACCCAGGCCAGCGGCGTACGGCCGCGCGGTGTGAGTTCAACCAGCGCGGCGATGAGGCTGGCCGGGACCAGGACGATCCCGGCCAGCGTGATCCACGCGATCGGCGTCAAGCTCGCAAGTGCACCCCAGATCAGCACTGCCACCAGCAACAGGGTGCCGGCACGGGCAGGGAGCCGGATGGCTCGCCCGGGGATGTGGCGGATGGTGACCGTTGGGCGAACACGCAGGCCGGTCGGAACCTCGTGGACCAGACTCATCGTCGCAGATCTCCGTTCCGCTTAGGGCGCCGCGCCGCCGGCGGCGCCGATGAAGAAGCCGATGATAGCGGCCGCGTTGAAGGCGACGACCGCCACCAGACCGACACCGAGGGCCTTGAACAGGGCCGCGAACCAGGAGAAGCGGTCAGGGTTCTGGGTCCAGTTCTCATAGATGCTCCAGACCAGGATGATCGCGGCGATCGTGGCCACGGCCGTGGTCGCCCAGGTCAGCACTGGGAGCAGGAGCGCGTTCAGATCGGGCAATCCCGTCCACATAGTGGGTCAAACCTCCTTCCAGAATGCGATGCGTGTGTGATGACGACGACCAGGGCCTGGCCGGCGTCAGGCCGGCCAGCTCCGCTGGCCCGCGCTGTCCCTGGGCGACGAAACCAAGCGAACCGACGTGAACCGGCGCGGGCATGCATGCGCTGCTGCTACATAGGCACCACCTCCTCCGCCGTGGACCAGGAACTCAGCGGATGCTGATGAACCCAGTCTAGGGCGAAGGAGGTAGCGGGGCATCGGTAGGAGGTGAGGAAGTCGGGAGGGAGAGGAAAGGGCAGATGAGATTGAGTAGCGAAGAAAAGATGGTTCTCTTCCCGCTACATAGGTATTGCTACGATCTTGAGCGTAGCATTGCGTCCTCAATCACACGTTACGGGTGAATACGTCCGGGGCATTGACATGAGAATGCACAGCGGCTAGGATTAAGGTGCGACTATTCGCTATGACTGGAGGAAAGGATCACAGTATGCATCAATCTCTTCGCCACGACCGCTCGCAGCCATCACCACGCGACTGAGCATCTTCTGCACGTCTTCGTCGCCAGGGTGTGCCAACACACCGGTGTGGCTGCGCCGTCAGACAGCAGCTACAATCAAGGAGCGACGATGGTTTCCCAAAGTTTCACTCTTGCAGACGGCAAGCGTTTGCTAATCCGCCAGCCCACCCCCTCCGAACTTCCAAGCCTGAACGATTTCATCAGCGAGATCCACGAGAGCCCTGGGCTCGGCTCCTGGGCAGGTGACGTGCTTTCTGGACGCCACCCCGAGACACCGAGCGATAGCGCCATCATCGCCGTCACGACCGATGGACAGATCGTCGGCTCGGTCATCCTCGTTCCCCAGCACTGGCACTACGGCGTGAGTATCATCCCGGTAGGCCAGCTTGAAGCGATCGGTGTCGCGCCTGCGTACCGTCGCCAGGGTCTGGCCAGGGCGCTGCTCGCGGCGACTCACGTGCTGAGCAACCAGCAGGGCCAGATGCTTCAGGCGATCGTGGGGCCACCTAACCTCTACCGGCGCTTCGGCTACAGCTACGCTTTGCGCTTCCGCGGTGGGCGCGTGCTGAGCGCTGAGCACAAACTCCCCGCTGCCAGTGGCTATACCGCTCGCCTAGCCCGCCTCGAAGACATTCCATCCCTGCTAGCACTTAATGAATTGGCAGGCGAACGGTTATCACTACGTCGACAGATTGATGCCGCCCGTTGGGCATACGACCTCCAGGGGCATAGTCCGGCTTCCGACGCAGCTGTTCAGCTCGACGTGGTGTGCGCGAGCGATGGCGCGCCGCTAGCGTACACACGTAGCTTCCCCATGCTCTGGGAAAGCGAGTTGTCGGTAATCGAACTCGCGCTCGGGGAGGGCGAGCCGGCCAAGATCGCCGCGGCGCTGCTCGCTCACTGGCGCAAACGCCACGGAGTAGGGTTGAAATCAGTTGCCTGGGAGCTCGATCCAGAACATCCGCTCTTTGTCGCCCTGTGGGACCATCTGGAGACGTCTCGTCGGCCCTCAGCCTGGTATCTCCGCGCGTCGAACCTCCCAGTCGTGCTTGCTCGCATTGCCCCCACGCTTGCGGCACGGTTGTTTCGTGCCGGGTATGCGCCAGAAGGCATCACGCTGGCTATCAGTACCTATGACAGCGGCGTGCATCTGGCCTTTAATGACGCAGGTGTAACGGTTAGCGACTGGGAAGGTGCGTGGTATGAGGCCGACCTCGCACTGCCACTCGATGCCTTACTCCCGTTAATCACCGGGTATCGGGGGCTAGAGGCACTACTGGATAGCTATCCAGATCTGCTGGTGGATTCGACAGTTATTCCGCTGGTGACTACGCTCTTCCCGCCAGGCCAATCGCACATCGTGCCGCTCGGCTAGCACCTTGAGGATTGGACGACCGGCCACTGACGAACTGTGGGCGGGCTATGAGTGGTGGTCGGTCGTCGAAAGACGCATAAGCCAAGCTGCTTGCCCCACGCAACCTCGGTGCAGAAGCCGAGTGCGACGAAAGGGCTAGACTGGACGCTGCGTTGTTTGAGAATACCGGTAAGCCGGCACCTCCAACTCCCTCGGCCGGTACAGCCGGGATGGTAGGCAAAGCCCGGTAGTGCGTGTACCCATGCTCCAGAACAGCTGGGGCACCAGTACGTGCTTTTACCCTCTACCTACCCTCCATCTCGTTGGCGTACCTTAGCTCCTCAACTGCCGCTCGAAGCCGAGCCAGGACCATGCGTAGCGGAAGCCAAGGCGCTGATTGAGGGTATACATTGGATTATTCTCCTCGTTGTCGGTAACCAGGATGGAGGCGCCGTGCGCGGCCGCATAGGCAATCGCCCGCAGCTTGAGCGCGAGGGCGATCCCACGTCGGCGATGGCTGCGTAGAACGCCGGTGAGCCCGCAACCCCAAACACGTGGGTCGCCGTCGCTGACATCCACGGTGCTGATGCCCACCACCATGCGACTGGCTGTGTCGACGGCGAGGAAGTACCCGTCGATGCAGAACGAGGGGTCGTTGAGCCGCTCAGCAAACGCTTCGACCGGCTCGCGGGCAAAGGGCTCGGTAGTAGGTATATCCTGTATGAGTGCCCACTCCAGTTCCCAGCATTGTCTGGCCCAGTTGGGCGAGCGGTCTCGCAGCTCGGCAAGGCTCATGATACTGATGCCCTCGGCAGCAGTGCGTTCAGCGACTGCTCTGAAGGGCGTAGGGTCAAAGTTGGTCACATCAAGGCGCGACTCCGGCTCGCGAATGGTACGCTGGAAACCCCGGCGCTCGAGAAAGGGTACTGCGAATGCATGGTCGTCACGGGCGGTTGCAGTGAGCAGGCGCGCACCACGATCCTGCAACTCGGCGAAGATCTGGGCGAACCACGCGCTGCCCAGCCCGCGACCCTGGTACACGGGGTGAACCAGACAGGTGAGAAAGTATTTGTCTGGCTCGGGCGACCAGGGCGTATCGGAATAGCCGCCAATCAGCACGGGACAGTCGTCCTGCTCGACTACCAAGCGTACCAGCAGATCGCCCTCGAACTCGGCGTCCTCCTGACGCAGGCCGTTCGCGCTACGCGCCTCACCCCACACGAGGTTGCGGAGCTCAGCCAGAGCCGGGTAGTCGGCCACGGTGAAAGGCCGGAAGCTGCTCATCGATGCTGCCCTCTGAGAATAGTATCCCGTTACCACTCGTCGCCCTCAGAGCATAGTTGGTCGGCCCTCTACAGGGTATTGGTCGTGAGGTGTGGTGGCAACCGGGAAGTTTTTCACCTGGCACGAGGTACGCGGGGTTGAGGCCTTGTAG
>DAOLDO010000198.1:0-9011 GCA_035327325.1 Chloroflexaceae bacterium
GGCGGCGGGGCGTATCGGCGTAGCGGCGGGTCGGGGTCGGGGCGGCCCGACGTGGCCGCTCGCCGGGGCGTGGTCGGGGCGGCCCGATGTGGCCGCCCGGCGGGTCGGGGGTCGGGGCGGCCCCACGTGGCCGCCCGGCGGGTCGGGGGTCGGGGCGGCCCGACGTGGCCGCCCGCCGGGGCGTGGCGGCGGGTCGGGGGTCGGGGCGACCCCACGTGGCCGCCCTACAGCCCGTCCAGGGCCGCCAGCAGCGCCCCCGGGTCCGGCGGCGTGAAGACCGGGGCCAGCGGCGCGGCCCAGGCCCAGCGGATCGCGCCGGCCGCGTCGATGACGAAGCTGCCGGGCAGCGGCACGCCCATGGCTGAGCCCATCCCGTAGCGGCGGAACACCGCCCAGGTCGCGTCGCTCAGCACCGGGTAGGGCGCCCGCAGCGTCTCGGCCACGAAGCTAGTCATCTCTAGGTCCGTGCTGCTCACGACGAGCAGCCGCGCGCCCCTGGCCTCGAACAGGTGGTGAGTCTCCCGCAAAGCGTCCAGCTGCGGCGCGCAGTGCGGTCAGAAGAAGCGGTCGCTCACGATGCGGGTCAGGTTCAGCACCACGGGCCGCCCGCGCAGCGCGCTCAGGGTCAGCTCGCGGCCGTACTCGACCTGCTCCTCCCCGTCCGGCCCGCGCACCAGCTGCGCGTAGGGCAGCGTGAAGTCCGGCGCCGCCTCGCCGACCTGGGGGACGCCCCGGGGCCCCCGCGGGCGCACGAACTCGCGCCGCCAGGTCTCGCTCATCGGGATGAATGGTCGCGCCATATGCCTCCCTCTTGCCGCCGGCGGGGCCATGGGCCCGGCCCGACGACAGCATGCGTGTGTTTTCGCCGCTATGTGCGGCCCTCTTCGCAGACCTGCTTGAGCCGCTGCATCTGGGTCCGCGCGTCCCAGCCCATCAGCGGGCCGACCGTGGCGGGCCAGAGCACGTCGAGCACGGGCAGGCGCAGGGTGTACTCGACCCGGTTCTGGATGGTCGTCTGCCCGGCGGCCGCCGGGAGCCAGTGCCAGGCGTCGAAGCCTTCCCAGAAGCCGTCGAAGGCCCAGAGGATCAGGCCCGGCCGCCGCTCGTGCACGATGTAGTGGGCCTCCAGCAGCCGCCCCAGGCCCGTCAGGGTCAGGTGCCAGCGGGCCCCCCGCTCGAAGCTCCAGCCGTCGAGGGGCGTGAACCGCACGGCCCCCGACATCCAGCGCAGCATGTGCTCGCGGGCTGTCAGCACCGCCTCAACCCGCGCCATGGGCGCCGCGACGACGACAAACTCTTCGAGCAGGTGCGTCTGCTGATCCATAAAGCCCCGCCTCGCTCGTGCCCCTGGGCGCCGCTCGCCCCTCTCAGTATACCTTTTTGCCCGTGTTCTGTCCATAGTTTGCACAGGGAGGTCAGGGCGGCCTACGAGGCTCTATAGTGCGATGCGATTGTCATCCGGCTGTAATCTTGCCGGTGACACGGTACCATTTGACTATTGAGCCCCCAGGCCGCCGGGCCCTATAATCGCCCTACGAGTTCAACGGCGGAGGAACCGTATGCGGCGCGCAGCCACAACCAGGGGTCACTCGCGGGGCCAGTCGATCGTCGAGATGGCGTTTATGCTGCCGATCCTCCTGGTCGTGCTCTTCGGGATCATCGAGTTCGGCTGGCTGATCTTCGCCTACTCGACCCTCTCGCAGGCCGCGCGCAACGGCGCCGAGACGGCGGCCCAGCTGCCCCCCTTCCAGTCCTGGATCGATCTCAACAACGCCTCGCCCCGGCCCGCCGGCTACGAGTACCGCAACGACGACTGCGTGAATGCCGTGCTCACCGCGATCGAGAGCGACCTGACCATCATCGGCCAGGGCGTGAACGACCAGCTCCCCGTCGCCTCGTTCGTCCAGATCCGCTACCCGGGCGGCGGCCAGACCCGCAACCTCGACGACCGCGGCCCGATCGAGGTCACGATCACCTACCCGGTCAACGGCCTCACGCCCCTCTGGAGCCTGATCGGCATGGACGAGGGCGTCACCATGCGGGTCACCCAGCGTCGCTCCCTCGAGAACCTCGGGCGCGACCCCACCCGCATCCAGGGCATGGCCTGCGCCCGCGATCTCGCCGACTACAACTACCTGAACCCGCCGTCGCAGCCATGATGAGGTCGAAGACTATGCGCCAGCTCGTGGTCCGCGCGCGCGCCGGAGGCCAGGCCATCGTGGAGTTCGCCCTCGCCGCGACGCTGATCTTCTTCCTCCTCGCCGCCGTGGTGGACATCGGCCTGATGTACTTCACGCTCCAGGCCCTGCGCGTGGCCGCCCAGGAGGGGGCCACCTTCGGCAGCTACCCGGTCCAGGTGGCCAACGGCAACGTGGATATCCCCTACGCCGAGATTACGAACCGGGTCTACGGCGCCGCGGGCGATCAGGGCGGCGGCTTCGCCAATCTGCGCGACCTCAACGCCAACGGTCGCGATGACCGGAGCGAGAATCTGCACGCCGATCCCCGGAGCCCCAACGCCTTCATCTTCGTCGAGAACCTCAGAGGCGCCAACCCGACCAACCTCACCGCCGGCCAGGGGTGCCGCGGCGACCAGCGCGGCGTCGAACTCCAGAACGGCGGCCTCTCGCAGCTCGGCGTGCCGATCTGCTGGATCAGGGTCACCGTGCGCTACGAGTATCGCCTGTTCTTCCCCTTCGCTCCGGCCTTCGCCGACACGGTGCGCCTCCAGGCTTCGCACCTGATGCCGATGCGCAGCTCGTTCTTCACGAGCCGCTAGCCGGCCCGGCCGTGGTCCGCTCCCTTGATTTGAACCCAGCGTTTCAGCCAGCATCATTACCCTGACGGACGGAGGACTCCGATGGCACCCAGGAACAGAACGGGCCGGCGGCGCGCCAAGGGCCAGAGTCTGCCGCTGATCGCCCTGATGATCGTGGTCCTCGTGGCCATGGTCGGGCTCTCGGTGGACGTCGGCAACACCTTCCAGGAGGAGCGGCAGGCCGTCTCGGCGGCCAACGCGGCCTCGATCGCCGGCATGAACGCGGTGATCCGCCGCAGCGGCACCGACAGCACCGCCCAGGTCTACACCAGCATCCTCAACTCGCTCAACGCCAACGGCATCCAGATCGCCGACGACGGCGTCCCCACCGGCGAGCTGCTGCGCCTGGACGCCAACTACATTGACCCCCAGGGCAAGCCCCTCGGCTCGATCACCCGGGAGGGCGGCACCATCCCCAACAACGTCGGCTACGTGCAGGTCCAGCTCGGGGGCACCGTTGACACTTACTTCGCCCGGGTCGTCGGCCGCCCCGACCTGCCGATCAATGCCAGCGCCTACGCCGGCCAGTGCTCCCTCGGCGACGGCGTCTACCCGATCGCGATCAACCAGGCCCTGCTCGACGGCAATAACTTCGCCCGGCCCACAGTCACCAACCCCAACGGCACCGTCGAGGGCAACTGGCGCGTGCTCCAGTCGGGCCAGTACCGCGGCTACACCGCCCGCGAGGTCTACGTCCACGACGGCAGCCAGCAGCCCGGCAACTTCGGCTTCCTGCGCTGGAAGCAGGACAAGGGCCAGATGGGCACCAACGCCACGAGCAGGAACGAGCTCGAGGCCAGCCTCTCCGGCACCGGCAACCTCTCCTGGGGCTTCGACGAGGCCCCCGAGCCGAACATCCCCGGCCAGACCTCCGACCCCAACAACCCCTACCCCACCCGCAAGAACGACCTGAACGAGGGCGACTGGGTCTGGGGCACGCCCGGCTGGAAAGTCGGCGGCCAGGGCCCGATCAACGACCACATCAGGGTCGGCACCAAAATGGTCCTGCCGATCTACGACCAGGCATTCGGCAATGGCAGCGGCGACGTCAACGGCGTGCGCTTCCGCATCGTCGGCTTCGGCTCCTTCGTCATCCTCGCCGCCGACCGCACCGGCAACGACAAGTCCTTCGACATGGTCTACCTCGGCCCGGCCGTGCGCCAGATGACGGCCTGCCAGTTCGACACCGTGCCCGCTAACGACGCCGACTGCTGCGAGCTCTGGGGCGAGGTCAGCCTCTGGCCCGAGTACCAGATCGTCCCGCAGAGCTTCAAGCCCGTCCAGTACATGGTCGTGCTCGACCAGTCGGGCTCGATGAGCGCCAACTTCAACGGCCAGTGCGACCGCGGCGGCAACAATCCGCCCGCCCAACCATTCCCCACCGAGCCGTCCAACTTCTGGCAGTGCGCCAACGGCCCGCTCTACGACACCAACGGCGACGGCAAGGGCGATACGGCCGCCGCTATCTCCACCCGCGTCACCGGCACCGGCAGCACCTACTTCTGGAGCGGCCGCGAGGACCGGCGTATCACCGTCGCCAAGCGCGCCCTCGAGACCCTGATTGGGCTGACCCACATGCAGGGGAACACCGGCTACGACCCCAACCTCCCCTCCGACCAGATGGCCCTCATGTGGTTCACCGACACCGTTCAGCGCGACGGCAACAACGAGCGCTTCGCCGCCCAGCCCGTCTTCCCCGACCGCAACTTCAGCAGCACGCCGGGCGAGCTGACCAACAAGATGTGGGCGCGCACCACCCACGGCGACATCTTCCGCACCACCGGCGGCACCAACGGCGCCGCGGCCCTCTACAGGGCCAGCCTCATCCTCGGCGCCGCCCCGTCCACCATCACCCATAATGGTGTCACCTACGACTACAAGAAGGTGGTGCTGTTCATCACCGACGGCGTCTCCAACCAGTTCTTCCACCCCAACCTCTCCAACCTGCGCGTGAAGCAGAGCAGCTGGAACACCTACCCCAACGGGAGCGCCTGCCGCGACACCTATGCCGGCTCGAGCCAGCGCCAGGAGCTGATCATCGAGGACGCCGAGTGCCAGTCCAACCGCGGCGGCGGCACCCACGTGGCCAACGTCAACGGGTCCAACGTCGAGCTCGACCGGCCCGTCACCCAGGCCGTCAGGGTCAGCCAGGACATCCTCCAGGCCAACGGCGTCCAGGTCTTCGTGGTCGCCCTCTCCGACCTGCCCTCCACCGGCCTCGCCGGCGGCGTCTCGTCCCGCCCCGAGACCTACTATCCCGTGCCGCGCCTCGAGCGCAACGCCGACGGCACGACCAACGTGGATCGCGTGATCGCCACGATCAACGAGCGGATCTCGAACGACCGCTGCCAGCAGGGCAAGGACCCGGCGCCCACCAACCGCATCCTCCCCGGCCAGTTCGACCCCGTGACCCTGCAGGGCGGCACCTCGCTCACCTACCCGCGCGTCGGCATGGTCACGGTGAAGAACACGACCACCAACGCCTCGTACACCACCTTTATCGAGGCCGACAGCTCAGGCCGGCTCACCTACCGCTTCGCCAAGGTGCCGCCCGGGATCTACGCGATGAACGCCAGCGTCTACTTCAAGCACCCCAACGAGCCGCCCGGGATCCGCAACCGCGCCTATATTGACTTCTTCAACGGCAACAACCAGGTGGCCTCGATCTCGGTCGAGGTGACCAATAAGGCTCGCGCCGGCAGCTTCCTGCCCTCGACCCAGAAGGATATCGAGATGCGCCTGCGCGGCGATGTGTGCGCCGGCGCCGGGACGACCCCGTAAGGGCGAGGCCGGGCCGCAGGCCGTGGTCCGCGCGCTGTACCTGATCGCGACCACAGGTCGAGACTCTGGCGCCGGGACGTGGGGCTCTCCCCGAGGCCCTCGTCCCGGCGCCACGCGTGTGCCCCCGGCCCGCGCTGGCGCCATCCCCGGGTCTGATGCGCCCCGGGCCCCCCGACCCCGCCCTCGTCACGTATAATCGGCACAGCCCACTCCCCCCTTCCTTTGCTCGCCGGCTGCAAGCAGCCACAGGAGGTCCCAGTGTTGGAACGCCTTCCCGTGCGCCGGCACGTCCGACGCCTCGCCGCCCTCGCCCTCGCCGCCGTGGCCCTCGCGGCCATGCCCCAGGGCCCGGCCCCGACCGCCGCCCAGACGACGGGCCTGGTTGACGAGGATCTCGTTGACCTCCAGGCCCAGTTCGCCCAGGGCCAGTTCCAGCGCACCGCGGTCAACTCCGGCATCGTGCCCGGCAGCCCGCCCCCCTTCGGCGACCGCGACGGCACGCTCCAGCTGGCCCCCGTCGGCTTCCTGCGCAGCTGGGACGTGGGCGCGCCCGCCCTCCCCCAGGCCCTGGCGGCCATGGGCGTGACGACGCTCGGCAACCGCATCTACACGGTCGGGGGGGCCACGGCGGCCACCGGCGACGCCTTCACCAACGCCGTCTACTGGGCCACGATCAACCAGCAGACGGGCGCCCCCAGCCCCCACGGCCTCACGGAGGCCACCAAGCCGCCCGGCTCGTCAATCACCCAGAGCATCGCCTGGGTCAACGACCCCATGCCGGCGATCCGGGCCTTCCCGCTCGACACGCCCTACCTCGACTGCCCCGACGAGCAGATCGGCGCCCGCCGCGGGCCCGCCGTCGCCAGCTTCCGCACCGGCGGCGCCAGCGACTACATCTACAGTATCGGCGGCACCTTTGTCGTCCAGGACGACCTCTGCGGCACCACCCTCACCAGCCCGGCCGTCCAGGTCGGCGCCGTGAACAGCACCTCCGGCGACATCGCTTGGAGCGCGGACCCCCAGGGCGCCACCTACCTGCCCTCGCAGGATCTGCCCGCCTTCGAGAGCTGGGACAACCCCTCGTTCGTCAGCCCGCCCAACGCGAGCTTCGGCGTCGAGGGCGCCACCGCCTCGGTCGTGACCACCGGCGGCGGGGCGACCTACCTCTACGTGATCGGCGGCCTCGTCACCTACGTGGACGGCGTCAGCCTCCAGACCATGGCCACCCCGGCCGTCTTCTACACCAGGCTGAACCCGACCACCGGCGCCCTCGAGGACCCGACCCCCGGCGACGGCGTGGCCAGGGTCTGGGCCCGCGCCGACAATGTGCCGCTGAACCTGACCCTGACCGACCCGAGCACCGCCCCCAACCCCGGCGAGCTCGGCATCTACAATCACACCGCCATCGTCAGCCAGGCCGTGGTCGGCCAGGGCACCGGCACCACCACCAGCGGCGCGATCTTCGTCACGGGCGGCTTCACGGAGGTGTCGGGACCGAGCGGTGACCGCGGCGTGAACTCCTTCGTCTACAGGGCGATCGTTAACGACGACGGCACCCTGCGCTGGGAGACGGACCTGTTCCCGCCCTACGGCGACGAGACCGGCGTGCAGACCGAGGGCCAGGGCCGCGCCGACGTGGCCGGCTTCGCCTTCGCCAGCAAGCTCTATGTGATCGGCGGCCGGCCCGGCGAGGCCGACGGCGACGCGCCCCTCGGCACGATCACCACGGCTGTACACAACGACCGGCTCGACCTGCTGCCCCTGTTCAACGACGGCGGCAACCCGACCTACTTCACCGGCGGCCAGGGCCCCAACGTGCTCGCCAACCCGGTTTACAGGCACGGCGCCGCCGTGGTGCCCGCCACGCCGCCGCCCGGCGCCACCCAGGTGCAGAACGCCGCCTGGGGCTACGCCCTCGGCGGCTTCACCGCCAACAACCAGCCCACGGACACGATCTACATCGGCCGGATCGGCGGCACGGCGGAGACGGAGTCGGCGCGGCGCATCCCCGACGGCTGGTACTACTCGCCCTTCTACAATATCCGCCTCGACCGGGGCACGACCAACGAGACCGAGGCCCGCATCGTCTCGGTGCGCTGGTTCTCGGGCGTCGAGCGCGGCGCCAACCCCAACGCCGACCTGCGGGTCGAGTTCCGGCGCACCAAGCTGCTGCCCTGCAACGCGGCCGCCTTCCAGAACAGCCCCTGGGTCGCCCTCGACGGCAACCCCGACCCGGCCCGCTTCTCGCGGAACGGCAACAGCGCCCACGAGGTGCTGCTGCGCACCGTCTACCCCACCGAGGACTTCAACGCCTCGTGTATGCAGTTCCGGGTCTACATGACCCAGAACGGCAGCAGCGCCCAGGGCGTGCCCAACCCGCCCGGCGACGCGACCCAGTCGCCCCGGCTTTTCCGCCTGGCCATCCAGAAGATCAAGCCGGGCTCCCCCGACCTGCGCATCGCGGGCTTCAACATCGGGCCGGACGAGAGCGGCCGGATCAGCACCTTCGACCTGCGCATCACCAACCTGAACGGCAACCTGCTCAACACCGCGGCGGTCGAGCGGGGCCAGTTCCCGGTCGTGCTCTGCGTGGCCTACGCGCCGCTCAACCAGCCCCCGCCCACGCTGAATGTGCCCACCTTGCCGATCACCAATGACCCTGAAGACGATGATCGGGTGAACTGCGCCCCGATCTACCGCTGGGTTGACCCGAGCGAGACCGCTCCCGGGCAGATCTTCTCGCTCAACAACAACTGGGAGGTCAACTTCGCCAACGTCCCGCACCTGCCTCCCGGCTCTGTCGTGGACGAACCGCTCCCCTCGAACCCTCTCGGAGAGCCCAGGGCGGCCTTCGCTGTGCGGGGCCACTACGCCGTGGCGGCCCTGATTGACCCGTTCAACCTGGTGCCCGAGGGGGGCTTGGGCAAGGCTAACAACCGGGGCGAGAGCCCGGGCAGCAATGAGCCGCTAATCCGGCGCTTCACGATCACGGAGGCGGGCTTCGCGGGCAAGACCTACCTGCCGATGGTGCGGCGCTAGGGCCGGGGCCCATGGCGCGGGGCGAGCCGCTCGCCCCGCGCCGTTCCTCACACAAAGTGTAAAGCCTGGTTCCCGCTGCTGACGCAGTATCCCGGCGTTGGGGCTTGTCAGCCGTGCTATAATAGCCCTGCTCTCCTGGTCAGCGATCCGCACGACCGCTCCTGAATGGAAGGATGCCCCCTTATGCGGCGTGGTGGCGTGCTCATCTTGCTCATCGGCCTCATTCTGATTGTCGGAGCTGTGGCCCTCTTCCTCTTCCTGCAGCCCACCGGCGGCGTCGGCGGCATCGGCGGGGCGGCCCCCCCGCGGCCGGGCCCCCCCACCCGCCCTCCCCCCGGCGCGGGCCGGCGGGGCCGCCGGGGACCCCCCCCCC
>DAOLDO010000199.1:0-8988 GCA_035327325.1 Chloroflexaceae bacterium
GGGTGCCCGCGGCGATCAACCGGTCAATCCCCTGGCTCAGGCTCAGGTCGGGCAGCAGGGCCCGCAGCTCGTCCTCGTTCATCGTCAGCAGCCAGAGCCGCGGCGCCAGGTCGAGCAGCAACTCGCGCGCCGCCCTGATCGTCGGCAGGCACAGGTCGAGGGCCACCGGCACGCCACGTGCGGTAGCCATGCCGATCGCCCGCAGGGCCGCCGCCCGCTGGTGGCCCTCCAGCAGGGCGTGGCCGCACACGAAGAGCAGCCCGCACTCCTCCAGCAGCAGCCCGCCAATGGCCGCCGGGTCGCAGCGCACGTTCGCGCCCCGGAAGCTCACAAAGGTGCGCTGCCCGCTCGCGCTGACCATCACCCCGCACAGCCCCGTCGCCACCTCGTGATCGGTCTGCAGATGCCCCAGGTCAACCCCGGCGCGGCGCGCCGCGCCAACGGCCACCTCGGCGGCCGGGTCGCGGCCCACGCGCCCGGCCAGGCGCACCCGCGCCCCGAGCTGCGCCAGGGCCGCGGCGGTATTCACCCCGGCGCCGCCGCTGTTCCAGCGCAGCCGCTCCACCGGCACGTCGTCGCCCTCGCGGGGGAAGGCCGGCATTGAGAAGGTCAGATCCGCGTTCAGGTCGCCGATCACGACGATCGCGAGTGGGTGCTCTGGGCCCATAGGTGCCTGCTCGTGGCCGCGGTGCGTGCGGGGTCGTCGGCGCTGTCCTTGCCAGCGCCCATCACGACAGTGTACAATTGACGCCTACAAACGGCAAGTTCGCGCCGCGCCGGCGCGCCTGCCGCCCTCCTATGGAAGAGATCCTGATTATTGACGACAGCGAGCAGATCACGGGCCTCCTGGCCAACTACGTGCTGCCCGAGCTCGGCTTTACGCCCGTGGTCGCCCACACCGGCCGCCAGGGGCTCCAGCGGCTCCGCACCAGGCTGCCCGACCTGATCCTGCTCGACCTGCAGCTGCCCGATATCAGCGGCCTCGAGCTGCTGCGCCTGTTCGCCCAGGAGGGGTACGACGTCCCCGTCATCCTGATGACGGCCCACGGCTCCGAGAATATCGCCGTGGAGGCCTTCCGGCTGGGCGCCCGCAACTACCTGATCAAGCCCTTCTCCGACACCGAGGCCCGCGCCGTGATAGACCAGGCCCTGCGCGAGCGCCGCCTGCGCCGCGACAAGGAGCGCCTCACCAGCTCGCTCCAGCAGCGCGTCCAGGAGCTGACGGTGCTCTACCGCATCGGCCGCTCGGTCACCGGCCTGATGGACCAGGAGCAGCTGCTGGCCCGCATCGTCGAGGCCAGCGTCTATATTACCCAGGCCGAGGAGGGCTTCCTGCTGCTCCACGACTTCGAGCAGAGCGAGCTCTACCTCAGGGCGGCCAAGAACCTGGGCGAGCAGCGCGCCCAGAGCCTGCGCATCCCCGTGGACGACACTCTGGCCGGCCAGGTGGTGCGCACCGGCAAGCCCGTGCGCCTCGACCAGGTGCGCGCCGGCGTGGCCCTCAAGGTCAAGACCGACTTCCTTGTTCGGGCCATCCTCCAGGTGCCCCTGATGGTGGGCGAGCAGGTGATCGGCGTGCTCGCCGTGGACAACCGCCAGTCCGACCGCCCCTTCTCCGAGAACGACCAGTACCTGCTCGCCACCCTGGCCGACTTCGCCGCGATCGCGATCGAGAACGCCCGCCTCTACGAGCAGGTCAAGCAGTCGGAGCAGCGCTACAGGGACCTGTTCGCCAACGCCTACGACCTGATCTTCATGCTCGACCGCGAGCTGAAGATCACCAGCATCAACAAGGTGGGCCAGCAGCTGACGGGCTACGCCGTGGAGGAGCTGACCGGCAGGCCCCTCTGGGCCCTCTGCTCGCCCGACTCGTGGCGCGCCGCAGAGCCGGTGCTGCGCGAGCTGCTCCAGGGCCGCAGCGTCCAGCCCTTCGAGCTCGAGCTGCTCAGGCGCGACCAGGAGCAGGTCTTCCTCGAGGTCTCGGCCCAGGTGATGCTCAACGGCACCGGGGTCAAGGGCATCCACTGCATCGCCCGCAACCTGACCGACCGGCGGCGCCTCGAGCAGCAGCTCATCCAGTCCGAGAAGCTCTCGGCCATCGGCCAGCTAGTCGCCGGGGTGGCCCACGAGCTGAACAACCCGCTCACCAGTGTCAGCGGGTACGCCCAGCTGCTGCTGCGCGACCAGCGGCTGCCCGACGAGCCCCGCCAGGACATCGAGCAGATCCACGCCCAGTCCGAGCGGGCGGCCAAGATCGTGCAGAACCTGCTGATCTTCGCCCGCGAGCACAAGCCCGAGCGGCGCATGGTCTCGATCAACGAGGTCCTGCGCAGCGCCCTGGCCCTCCAGAGCTACCAGCTCAAGGTTGACAACATCGGCGTGAGCCTCGAGCTCGACCCGGCGTTGCCCGCCACCACCGCCGACCCCCACCAGCTCCAGCAGGTCTTCCTCAACCTGATCACCAACGCGCGCTACGCCATGGTCGAGAAGGGCGTGCGCGGCCTGCTCACCCTGCGCACCGGCTTGGCCCCCGCCCCCGACGGCAGCCCGGCGATCAGGGTCGAGGTGGCCGACAGCGGGGTCGGCATCCCCGAGTGGAACCTGCAGAAGATCTTCAACCCCTTCTTCACCACCAAGCCCGTCGGCCAGGGCACCGGCCTGGGGCTCTCGATCTGCTTCGGCATCGTCAGGGAGCACGAGGGGCAGATCTGGGCCGAGAGCCAGCACGGCGTCGGCACGCGCGTGTACATCACCCTGCCGATCAAGGTCCAGGAGGAGGCCCCCGACGCGCCGGCGCCGGAGCGCGGCCCCGCCGAGGAGGTCGAGAGCTCCCTGAGCGTCCTGGTGGTGGACGACGAGGAGCCGGTCGTGCGCCTGATGTCGCGCCTGCTGCGCGACCTGGGCCACCGCCCGACGGTGGTCACCAGCGGTGAGGCGGCCCTGGACCGGATCGGGAGCGAGCCGTACGACCTGATCCTCTGCGACGTGAAGATGCCGGGGCTCAACGGCTTCGCCCTGGCGGCGGCGATCCGCGAGCGCGACGCCGACCTGGCCGACCGCCTCGTCTTCATCACCGGCGACACCCTCAGCCCCAACACCCGCACGGCCCTCGAGCAGAGCGGCAACCAGTTCCTCCCCAAGCCCTTCTCGATCGAGCAGCTCGAGCTGACCATCCAGAGCATCACCAGGCGCCGCTCGATCGGCTCCAACAACCCCTAGCGCAAAGATGTGGTATGGTTATGGCAGTGCCAGCCGGGCCGCGCCGGCTGGGGTTGTTTGACTCGCCGATTCCAGGAAGGCCCTGTGGATAGGTTCACCGCACAGGCGGTCGCGGCGATCGCCGAGGATAATCTCTCGGGCGCCGTCGAGATCGCCGAGAAGAGCGCCGAGGTCGTGCAGCGCCTGGCCCGCACCGACCAGTCGGCCAGGCTCGAGGAGCTGCGCGGGCGCCTGCTCGAGCTGAGCTGGGCGCTGATCCGCGCGCACCCGACCATGGCGCCCCTCGTCAATCTGGTCAACGCGGTGCTCTGGACGATTGACGGGGCCCCCGACCCCGAGACGGCCCGGCGCGCCGTCGCCGAGGCCACGGGCGACTTCAAGCGCCGCCTGCGCGTCCACGAGGCCGCGATCGCCGAGACGGCCCTGCGGCTCATCCCCGACGACGGCCAGATCCTGACCAACGGGCGCAGCACGACGGTGCGGGCGGCCCTGCGCCACGCCCAGCGGGCCGGCCGGCGCTTCCGCGTGATCTGCGCCGAGGGGCGCCCCGCCTGCGAGGGCCGCACCCTGGCCGCCGAGCTGGCGGGGGGCGGCATCCAGGTCAGCCTGGTGATTGACGCCCTCGCCGTGGCCATGGTCGCCGAGTCCCGGCTCGTCCTCGTCGGGGCCGACCACCTGGGCGGCTACGGCCTCGTGAACAAGGTCGGCACCTACGGGATCGCCCTGGCCGCCCAGGCCCACAACGTGCCGATGTACGCCCTCTGCGGCAGCGAGAAGTTCCTCCCCCCCGGCTTCGTGCCCCCCAGCCAGGCCCACTGGCCCGCCGAGCAGGTCTGGGACGCGGCGCCCGCCCAGGTGGCGATCAGCAACCTCTACTTCGACTGCACCCCGCTCTCGGCCCTGGCCGGCATCGTCACCGAGCAGGGCGTCCAGCCCGCCGTCGGCATCGAGGCCTGGCTCGCCGCAACCAAGCTGCACCCGGACCTCAGGCAGGCGTGATCGCGCTCGCTGCGCTCGCTGTGCGAGGTGTGAGCCGCTCGCTGCGCTCGCGCTGTGAGGTGTGACTCCGCCATGAGCACGGCCGCAGAGGATTCACACCTCACACCTCACACCTCACACCTCACACCTCAGCGCCCGCGATCCGGCGGTAGACCGCCAGGGTCTCGCGGGCGGCGCGCCGCCACGAGAACTCGGCGGCCCGCTCGGGGCCGCGCCGCGCCAGGTCAGCCCTGGCGGCCTCGTCGCTCCACAGACGCAGAATCACATCGGCCCAGGCCCCGACGTCGCGCGGGGGCACGACGAGGGCCGCGTCGCCCACCACCTCTGGCAGGCTGCTGGTATCGGCCACGACGCTGGGGGCGCCGCAGGCCAGGGCCTCGAGGGCCGGCAGGCCGAAGCCCTCGTAGAGCGAGGGATTGAGGTACAGGCGGCAGGCGTTGTAGAGCCAGCGGAGGTCCTCGGCGCCGACCGGGCCGAGGAAGGTGACCGCGTCGCCGAGGCGCAGGTCGCGGGCCAGGGCGTAGATCGGCTCGTCGAGCCAGCCGCGGGCGCCGGCGGCCACCAGCCTGAGCCCCAGGCGCGGCTTGCGGTCGAGGCAGACGCGCAGAGCCTGGAGCAGGGTCTCGAGGTTCTTGCGCGGCTCGATCGTGCTGACGAAGAGCAGAAAGGCCCCGGCCTCGAGCTCGTGGCCGTTGACCGCCCGCCGGGCGCCCGGCTCGAGGGGGAGGGGCGCGAAGCGCGGGTCGGCCGCCTCGTAGACCACGTCAACGCGCTCGGGCGGCAGGTCGAGCAGGGCGGCGATGTCGCGGCGGGTGGCCTCCGAGACGGTGATCACGGCGTCGGCGTCGTGGGCGGCGGCGCGCACCTGGCCGTAGTAGCCGCGCGCGTCGGCGTCGAGGATCTCGGGGAAGTGCACGAAGGCCAGGTCGTGGACGGTGACGGCGGCGGGGCAGGGGCGGCGCCTGGGGGCGATGAAGTCGGGGCAGTGCAGCACATGGAGGCGGCGCGGCCACAGCTCGACCGGCAGGCTCCACTGCTCGAAGCGGTTGTGGGGCGGGGTGAGCATCGGCGCCCGGCGCACGTTGGGGGCCACGACCAGGGGGCGGCCCTGGCTGTGGTGCTGCAGGGCCACGAACTCGTCGTCGGGCGCGAGGGGCGCCATGGCGGCCAGGAGCTGGCGGGTGGACTGGGCGATACCGCCCTGTCTGTAGGCGTTGAGGCGGGCGTCAATGCCGATCCGCATCACTCCTCGACTGACACTTCGAGCCCGTCGTACGCGAACTCGACCCCGGAGGGGAGCCGCGCGCCGGCGCCGGCGTGCTCGATGACGTGGGTCATGTGGACGAAGTAGGCGCGCCGGGGGCGCAGGGCCTCGACGATGGCAACGGCCTCTTCGACCGAGTAGTGGGTGGGGTGGGGCTCGTAGCGCAGGGCGTTGAGCACCAGCACGTCGAGGTCGCCGAGCAGGGCCCACGAGTCGGGCGGGATGGCGCTGGCGTCGGTGACGTAGCCGAGGCGGCCGACCCTGTAGCCGGTGATTGTCCAGGTGCCGTGCTGCACGTCGAAGGGGTGGATGGCCGTGTCGCCGACCGTGAACGGCTTCTCGACGGGCCGCAGGTCGAGGCTGGGGCGGGTCGAGCCGGCCGAGGTCTCGCTGAAGGCGTAGGCAAAGCGGTCGCGGATATCGGCCAGGGTGCGGGGGCTGCCGTAGACCGGCACGCAGCCGCCGTAGTGGCAGAGGGGGCGCAGGTCGTCGAGGCCGGCGGTGTGGTCGAAGTGCGAGTGGGTGAGCAGCACGGCGTCCACGCCGCGCAGGCCAGCGGCGAGGGCCTGGGCGCGAAAGTCGGGGCCGGCGTCAATCAGGATGGTCTGGGCGCCGCGCCGGAGCAGGGCCGAGGTGCGGGTGCGGCGGTTGCGCGGGTCGGGGGAGGTGCAGACCGGGCAGTCGCAGCCGATGACCGGGACGCCCATCGAGGTGCCCGTCCCCAGGAAGCGTAACCGCATAGCACACTCTAGAAGTAAGCTCGGCCGGCGCGCCTGCCGCGCCAGTGGGATTATAGCATACCCCCCACAGGAGGGGGGCCGCAAGACGTCTTATAGCGCATCGTATTGCCCTTGGTCATTACTTACAAAACTGTTAGCAACATGTGACCAAAGGGCCCTTGCTAAGGCCCGCCGCGAAACCTATACTCATGGCATAGTAAGGCTTGGAAAAGGCTTTTTCACGGCGTGCGCTCTTGCACCGCCGCGGGGGTCCGGGGCCAGGCCAGGGATAGCAATGATGCGCCGGCTATGGAGGGGGCTGAACTCACAGCTCCGCTATCAGATTATTCTTCCCTTCCTGCTGCTGACCTTGATTGTGGCGGTGGTGGGATCCCTTGTTGTCTTCCTCTTGCTGACCCAGGCTCTCCAGCAGCAGTTCGACGATCAGCTCGAGAGCGTCACCCGCGACGCCAACCAGACCCTGATCGCGCAGGAGAACAACAACCTCATCTTCCTGCGCCGGGCCGCCTTCACCAACGCCGACGTCGAGGCCGGCATCCCCGCCCTGCGCGACGCCATGGCCGACGGCGACCAGGAAGGCACGAGAGAGGCCCTGCTGTACTCGCTGCGGGTCTACGGCGCCTCCGACACCCGCGTGGACCGGCTGATCGCCTTCGACCGCAGCAAGCAGAGCGTGGTTGACCTGGAGCAGGCCCCCGACAGCGCCTCTGGGCGTTATGTCGAGCACCAGCCCCTCGACCTCAGCTCGGCCTGGTTCGCCGACCCCGTGCTCGCGGCCCAGGCCGACGACTACGGCGACAAGTACGCCGGCCTGATCCAGTTCGCCGACACCAACACGCTCTACTTCGCCACGATCGCGCCGGTGTACAAGTCGGAGGACGAGGTGGTAGGCGGGCTGATCGCGGCCACGCGCATTGACACCCTGCTGGCGGCGGTCGAGGCCGAGGCCAAGGCCGACGGTGTCGTCCTCTACAACCAGTCGGGCGAGGCTATCGCCAACACCTTCGGCCCTGGCTCCGTCAACGCGATGAGCGTCGAGGTGCTGAGCTCGTTCGCGGCGGAGGACAAGCCCCCGGACGCGGTGATCTTCAGCAACCAGCGGGTGGAGGGGCAGGAGCACCAGTTCGCCTACGTGCCCCTCGCGATCCGCGGGGCCGAGGTCGGCATCCTCGGCGTGGCCCTCTCGCGCGACGGCGTGCTGGGCCCCTGGAACGGCACGATCTATCCGATCATGGGCCTGATCGTCACCCTGGCCCTGGCGATCTTCGGGCTCGGCATCTTCATCGCCCGCCGGATCACGCTGCCCCTCGAGGAGCTGGCCTACACCTCGACGGCGATCGCCGAGGGCGACCTCGGGCGCCGCGCCAACGTCAGCTCGGCCAACGAGATCGGCCAGCTGGCGGTCAGCTTCAACCAGATGACCGAGTACCTCGTCCGCCTCTACGACCAGGTCCAGTCCGAGGCCGGTCAGCGGGCGGCGATCGTCGAGAGCATCACCGACGGCATCGTCGTGGTGGACGACCAGGGCCTGATCAAGCTGGTCAACAGGGCCACCAGGCGCCTGATGGGCATCGGCGAGGACGCGCCAACCCCGGAGAAGCTGAGCGACATCCCTATGCACAAGCTGGTGGAGGGGGTGCCCGGCTTCGGCGCCCAACGCGCGCAGGACCTCTACACCCTCGGCGAGTATATCGTGCGGGCCTCGATCGCGCCGGTGATCGCGGCCGACGGCACCCGCTCGGGCTACGTCTGCCTGCTGCAGGACATGACCGCCGAGGTCGCCGTGGACCGCGCCAAGACCAACTTCATCGGCACGATCTCGCACGAGCTGAAGACGCCGCTGCAGGTGATCGGCGGCAACGCCGACGTGCTGATCCGCGGCCTCGTCGGCCGCCTGGAGGACGACCAGGCCGCCTGCGTGGAGACGATCCGCCAGCACACCAACAACATGACCGGCCTGCTCCAGAATGTGATCACCGTGGCCCATCTCGACTCGGGGGCCACCACCACCGAGCTGGCCCCGATCGAGCTGGCGCGCCCGGTGGATGAGGCCAACTGGCGCGTGCAGAGCCAGATCAAGGCCAAGGGCATCGCGCTCGATGTGCAGATCCCCGGCGAGCTGCGGCCCGTCCTCGCCGACTTCGACCACGTGCGCCAGGTGGTCTACCAGCTGCTCGACAACGCCAGGCGCTACACCGACGAGGGCAGCATCGCCGTGCGGGCCCTCGACCGGGGCGACCACGTCAGGGTCGAGGTAGAGGACACCGGCCGGGGCATCCCGCCCGACATGCACGAGCAGATCTTCCACCGCTTCATCCGTGGCGACGGCGCCAGCGAGGGCATCAACTCGGCCGAGCGTGGAATCGGCCTGGGCCTGGCCATCTGCAAGCAGCTGGTCGAGCGCCAGGGCGGCACGATCGGGGTCAACAGCACGCCGGGCAAGGGCAGCACGTTCTACTTCACGTTACGCTACGCCGATGATACTCCCAGCCCCGAAAAGAAGACCCCACTGGCTGCGGCTGCCTGAGCGAGAGGCGCTGAAGCGTCCGCTACCATGGCTCATACTACTGGCCCTCGTCAGCATCCTGGCAGGGGTCTCCGTTGTCGCGCGCCTGGCCCTCGAGCTGGCCTCGCCCGACGGCCCGCGCTTCGGCGGCAAGGTCGGCGACGGCAGCCAGGCCGACTACTCGCTGTGGCCCTTCGGAGCCTTCCTCGCGCCGATCGACCCCGGCTTCATCGAGGCGGCCGAGTCCGATAGCCGGCCTG
>DAOLDO010000200.1:0-8960 GCA_035327325.1 Chloroflexaceae bacterium
GGCACGGCCAGCATCTCGATCGCCAAGGCCGACGCGACCGTCGCCGTGGTCGGCTACACGGGCGTCTACGATGGCGACCCCCACGGCGCCACGGGCTCGGCCACGGGCATCAAGGGCGAGGATCTGAGCGGCCTGCTCGACCTCGGCGCGAGCTTCACCAACGTCCCGGGCGGCACAGCCAGCTGGAGCTTCGCCGGCAACGCCAACTACAACCCGGCCAGTGGCACGGCCAGCATCGTGATTACGCCGGCGAGCCAGACGATAAGCTTCGGCCCGCTGAGCAACCGGATGTACGGCGACGCGCCTTTCACCGTGAGCGCGACGGGCGGCGCCTCGGGCAACCCTGTGACCTTCACGGCGGCGGGTAACTGCACGGTCGCGGGCAATGTCGTCACCCTTACCGGCAAGGGGAGCTGCACCATCACGGCCTCGCAGGCCGGCAGCCTCAACTACGCCGCCGCAATGCCGGTAGCCCAGAGCTTCTCGATCGCCGGCTGGAAGCTGAGGGGCTTCTACCAGCCCGTTGATATGGGCGGGGTCCTCAACACCGTCAAGGGCGGCTCCACCGTCCCGATGAAGTTCGAGATCTTCGCCGACACCACGGAGCTGACGGCTGTCTCGGCCATCAAGTCCCTGGCGGCCACCAAGATTAGCTGCTCGTCGTCGGCAGCTATAGACGACATTGAGCTGACGGCTACGGGCGGCACGAGCCTGCGCTACGACGCCACGAGCGGCCAGTTCATCTACAACTGGCAGACGCCCAAAGGCGCGGGCGTGTGCTACCGGGTCACCATGACCGCCCAGGATGGCTCGACCATCTCCGCCGACTTCAAGATGAAGTAGGTGTCATTCGACGAGAGCTAGCGTGTGGAGGGCCCGGGCTCACCCCGGGCCCTGTGCTATCCCCCGGGGGCCGGCAGTCCCGGCCCCCGCTTTGTATGCCCGCGGCGCGATGCTCGCGGGCCGGTGACGTGGCCGACGGATGCGAACAAGACAAAACGACAGATCATAGACACTCAGTAGGGAGGCCGAATTCGTCCCTGAAAATGACGAAATATGTGCTTGACGGCGGCCCCGCCAGGGCCTAGAGTCGTAGCGCATACCACGTCGGCGCGCCCCGAGCCCCACCAGCTCCAGGCGATCACATCCGGCCGATAGACACAGCAGCCATGACGACCATGGACAACAGGATCACCGCGGCGATGCGCCTGGTGCTGGCCGTGTCGGCGCTGCTGATCACGGTGATTGACCCGTCGGAGCCGGACCGCCTCGTGGCCCTCACCTACCTGGCCCTGGGCCTCTACACCGCCTACAGCCTCGTGCTCTACGCGGGCGCGCGGCGACTCGCGGCCCTCGAGGCGACGGTCGGCCGGTGGGGCCACTGGGCCGACGTGGCCTGGTACACGCTGCTGATCGCCCTGAGCAGCGGCACGAGCAGTATCTTCTTCTTCTTCTACTTCTTCGCCATCATGGTCGCCTCGTTCCGCCACGGCTACGGGCCTGGCCTGCGGGTCGTCGGCGTTTCGGTGGCGTTGTTCACGGTGGTCGGTCTCATCACGGCGCCCCGGGGCCCCGACTTCGAGCTAAATCGTTTCCTGCTACGCCCGGTCTACTTAGGCGTCCTGGGCTACATGATGGCCTACTGGGGCGGCTTCGAGGTCGCGCTCAAGGAACGGCTCGGGCTGCTCAAGGACGTCAACACCCTGGCCAACCCGCGCTTCGGGGTTGACCGCACCACCAGCCGCCTGATGGAGCGGCTGCGCAGCTTCTACGACGCCGACGCCTGCGTCATGGTTACCGCCGACCCGGGCGGGGGCCACATCATGCGCCGCGCCGACCGCTCCAGCCCCGAGCGGGCGGTGCACGCCGAGCTGCCGCCACCCGAGCTGGCGGGCCGGCTGCTGGCCTTCCCGCCCGACCTCGCCCTGGCCTACAGCCACGGGGCGGCGTGGTGGCCACGCCAGGAGACTTACAGCGCCTACAGCGCCGGGAGCCACGCCCGCACCGTAGAAGGCCGGCAGCTGGCCGCGGCGATCGCCGCCGGCTTCGACGCCGCCGCCATGATCTCGGTGCCCCTGCGCCCCCTCGGCGGGGCGGGCGGCCGCCTATACCTCGCCTCGTCGCGGGCGGGCGCGTTCCACGACTCGGACCTGGAGTTTCTGCTGCAGGTCGTCGCCCACTTCATGCCGGTGATCGAGAAGATCAGGCTGGTGGACCGGCTCGCCTCGGAAGCGGCCGCGTTCGAGGGGCCGCGCATGGCCCGCGACCTCCACGACAGTGTGATCCAGCCGTACATCGGGCTCCAGCTGGGGCTGACCGCGATCGACCAGAGGCTCGCGGCGGGCGACACCAGGGTCTCGCCAGACGTGAAGCGGCTGATCGCCCAGATCGGCAGGGTGATCGAGGGCCTGGGCAGCTATGTCCACGGGCTGCGGAGCGCCGGCGGCGAGGAGCGCGTCCTGCTGGCGTCGCTGCGGCGCTTCGTGGATACCTTCACCGAGGCCACCGGCATCAATGTCGAGCTCCAGGTGGCCGGCGACCTCCAGCTGACCGACCGGCTCGCCGCCGAGGTCTTCCAGATGGTGGCCGAGGGGCTGAGCAATATCCGCCGCCACACCCACGCCATGCGCGCCACCGTGCTGCTGGGACGGCAGGCGAACAACCTGGTGCTGCGCATCGAGGACGAGGGGCTGTGCGAGCCGCCTGCCGCGTTCACACCCCGCTCGATCAGCGAGCGCGCCACCACCCTCGGCGGGTCGGTGCTCGTCGGGCAGCGCGACGCGGGCGGGAGCGCCGTCGTGGTCGAGATCCCGCTCTAAGTGCATCGGAGAACCCGGCCATGGCTTCGCCCTCAGGCCCGCCGATCCGGCTGCTGCTCGTAGACGACCACGAGCTGGTCCGTACAGGTCTGCTCATGCTGCTGGAGCGCCACCCGGGCATGAAGGTGGTCGGCGAAGCGGCGACCGAGGACCAGGCCCTCGCCGTCGCCGCCCGCGAGCAGCCCGACATCATCCTGCTCGACCTCGACCTCGGCGGCGAGAGCGGCCTCGCCCTGCTCACCAGGCGGCTGGACGTCGCCGGCGCGGCGCGGGTCATCCTGGTGACGGGCATGCGCAACCCGGAGGAGCACCAGCGGGCCGTGCAACTCGGCGCGATGGGCCTGGTGCGCAAGGAGCAGGCGGCGGAGGCCCTGATCCAGGCGATCGAGAAGGTGCACGCGGGCGAGGTCTGGCTCGAGCCGGCCCTGGTGGCCAGGGCCCTGGGCGGGATGGCGCGCCCGCGCGGCGCGGAGCGCGCGCCGCCCGATCCCGCGCAGGCCAGGATCGAGCGCCTCAGCAGGCGCGAGCACGAGGTGATCCGCCTCGTCCTCGAGGGGCTGCAGAACAAGCAGATCGCCGAGCGCCTGACGCTCAGCGAGACGACGGTGAGCCACCACCTCACCTCGGTCTTCGGCAAGCTCGGCCTGTCCAGCCGCTTCGACCTGATCATCTACGCCTACCGCCACGGCCTCAGCAAGCGACCGGAGTGACGTCGCAGAGCACCAGAGGACGGCACAGCCAAATTGTGCTGTGCCGCCCTCGCCGATCGCCGCGCCCTCCGCGTCGCCGCCGTGGCGCCGCTACGCCTTGCCGTTCCCGCCGCCCTCGTCGGGGTGGAGGAGCCGGGGCAGAAGCTGGGCCATCAGCAGGGTGCCCAGGGCCGACTGCTCGCCGCCGCCGCCCTGGATCACCACGGGGCGGGGCGCCTGGCGCACCAGGGCCTCGGCCACGGCCAGCCTGCGGCGGGCCAGCTCGTACTGGAGCACGGCCCGGTTGTCCTGGTAGGCGCGGCCCAGGTGCTGGAGGCCGCGGGCCTCGTTCTCGGCCTCGGTGAGGGTGGCGCGACCGCGGGCCTCGATCTCCCAGCGCACGCGCTGGGCCTCGGTCTCCTTCTGCTGGAGCGTGCGGGCCACGTCCTCGCGGGCCTTGTTGACGGCGGCGTTGACCTCGACCAGGCGCGCGTCGCGCACCTTCTTGGCCCGCTCGATCTCGAGCAGCAGATTGTCGGTGCGCTGCTTGCGCGTCAGCTCCCACTCGCGGGCGTAGGCGTCGAGCTCCTTGGCGACCCGCTCGCGGGTTGCCAGGTGCTGCTGGTACTGCTCGGGCAGCTGCACGTCGGGGATGTTCGCGCCGGTGATGCGGACGCCGTAGCGGGCGAGCAGCCGGTTCAGGCCCTGCTGCATGTCGCCCACGTCGGAGCCGCGCAGGTCGTAGGCCCGCTCGGTCTGGACCTGGCGCGAGCGCTGGCGGATAGCGTCCTGCACGGCGCTGCTGAGCACCATGTCGAAGTTGCTGGCGCCGATGTTGCGCACGAAGGCCACAGGGTCCTCGATGCGGAACTTGAGGAAGAACTCGATTGACTTGAGCGGGACGTTCTCGCGGGTCGGGCTCGAGAGCACGGGCGCGGTGTAAGGGATCTCGGTGCTGGTGTCCACCACGGCGTTGACCTTCTCCCAGGGCCACCAGAGGTAGTGGAGGCCCGGGCCGAGGGTGCCGACGATCTTGCCCCAGCGCGAGTAGACCGCCGTGGTGCCCTGCTCGATCTCGATCTTGGCGGTGCTCCAGAGGGTCATGCCGGCGACAGCCAGGAAGAGCAGGCCCAGGGGCAGGGCGGCGAAGCGCAGCAGGCCCCCGCCGAGCAGGCCGGCGCCCAGCAGGTAGACGCCCAGGCCCAGCCAGGCGAGCCAGCCGGCGCGCCGCCGGTCCTTGGGGATGACCACGGGCACGACCTGGCCGCCCTCGCCCGTGCGCAGCAGCTCACGGATGCGGCCCCAGGCCGCGACGGCCTCCTTCACCTTCGAGAACTCGCGACGTGTGTCGGTCATAGCTGCTGCTCCTCAGGCTGGGGCGCGGCGGGGGCCTCCTCGGCGACGATGGGGGTGAGCTGGGCCCTGCGCTCGGCGATGCGGGCCTGGATCTCGGCCAGGCGGGCGCTGATCGCCCGCACCTCCTCGGGCGAGTAGAGGGGCTGGTCGTCAATGCCGAGCAGGCTGCGGGCGATGGCGAGGAAGTCGATCGCTCGCTCGTCGCCGCCGGTCTGCACGATCTGGGGCAGGTGGCCCGCCACGGCCTCGAGCCGGTCGAGCACGTCCTGCTGGTAGCGATACTGGAGGATCTCGGGGAAGGCCGCGGCGCTGACCGCACGGATGTCGAGGGCCTGGGCCTCGAGCAGGGCCGCGTTGGCCCTGGCGGCGCTCTCGGCCTCGATCAGCAGCTGGCTGGCGTAGGCGTTGGCCCGGTTGACCTCCTTCTCGCGGGCGGTGTCAATCTGGGCCTGGTAGGTGGCGATCTCGGCCCTGATCGCCGAGAGCTGCTCGTGCAGGCCGGCCAGCTCGCGGTTCAGGTCGCCCTCGTCCTGCTCCTTGCGCAGCTGCAGCTCGTACTGGTAGGTGTAGGCCTCCTTGGCCACCCGGATCATCTCGGGGGCCGCCAGGTCCATGCGGTACTCCTGGCTGGAGGGCTCGGCGTGGGTGATGTTGGCGTTCACGAAGCGCACCGCCGGCAGGAACTGCTGGTTGAGCGTGTCGATCAGGCTCTGGGTGCTCTCGCCCACCAGATCGTAGATCTCGGCGGCCTTCTGCTCGTAGATCAGGGCGCGCGTCACCTCGCTGACGGCGCTCTGCAGCTTTTCCTGGAAGCCGCGGGCCCCGCCGAGGGTGAAGATGAAGCTGGCTGGGTCCTCGATCTTGAACTGGAGGAACAGGTCCACCGAGGCATTGACCCGGCTGGCCGTGGGCGCCTCGCGGATCGGGGCGTTGTAGGGGGACTCGCGGGTGGTGTTGACGATGTAGCTGACCCGCGAGAAGGGGTCGAGGATCATGGTGCGGCCGGCGTCGGCGACCCGCTCGAGCTTGCCGAAGCGGGTGATCAGGGCCTGGCAGCCGTCCGGCACCATCACGTAGCTGTTGCGCCAGAGGCTGTAGGCGACGAAGGCGGCCAGCAGCAGCCAGTAGTGTGGTCCGAACAGGGCCGCGCTCAGCCCGCCCGCGCCGAACAGGGCGGTGGTCAGGGCGTCGGCGGCCCGCGTGGCCACCAGCCCGAACACGCCAAGCACGGCCAGGGCCCCGGCGACGAAGACCCAGGCCAGCGAGCGGGGGTCGCGCGGGATGACCACGGGCGAGATCACGTTGGTGAAATTGCCCGCCTGGTCGCGCTGGGGGAAGCTGCGGTTGACGGTCTCGGCGGCGTCGTCGAGCGAGGTCAGCATCTGCTCGATGCGCGTGCCTGCCGACTCGCCGGCGCTACGAGGCGAGAGGAAGTCGCCGGCGTTGAGCTTGAACTGCTCGACCTGCTCGGTGCCCACGAGCTCCTGGGCGATCTCGATGGCGCGTCGTGCTCCTGAGCTGATTGACATCGTGTGGCGCCGGGGCGCCCCTCCTTTCGACTTGGGCCGGGCGGTGTGTCACCGCGACGGTGCGGGTGCTGGATGGATTCGGAGATGCCTGGCTCTGATACTGATACGCGCCCGCGCCCCGAAAGGTTACGCCTCGAGCCCGGCGAGCCGCTCGAGGACCTCCGCCAGCTCGGGGGGCGCGGCGCGCTACGCCGCATTGATGGCCGTCTGGAGGTTCGCCGCCAGCCGCTGGCGCTGGCTGTAGCGCTCGCGCAGCTGCTCGAGACTCTGGAGCAGGGCGTCGTCTGCCATGCGATGCGTGTACTCTCTATCAGGTTACGTGCGCAGCGAGGCGGTTATACCATAGGCGCTCCCCGGCCAGCCGGCGAAGCGCGAGAGCCCCAGCTTAGGCAAAGTTCCAGAAGGGCGTATGCCGCTTGACGGTCGCCTCGGACCTCACCCCGCCTCGCGTTGCTCGGCTCCCCCGCTCCATATTGGAGAGGGAGCGGGGGGGATGAGGTCTGCGGCGGCACCAGACGGTATGGCGCATACGAACTACGCCTTACACCACGAAGGCCACGAAGAGCGCGAAGGCAGCGCTATGATCGCGGCCGCTGCCTACAGAAGGCGACAGAGCGTGCCGGAGGGCTTATACCGCGAGCAATAGACCGCTCACCCGCAGGGCGCCCCGGCGACGCCGGGGAGCGTCGGCGGGATGGGGAGGGCGCCCTCGGCCGCCCACCCCGGCGCCACGGGCAGGGCGCGCAGGCGTACCTCGCCCACCGAGAGGCTGAGGCTGCGCCCGTCGGGGCCACGTTCGGCGGAGCTGGACAGGGTCAGCTCGGTGGACCCCGGGGCGAGCAGCAGCCGCAGGCTGACCGCCCGCTCCTCCGGCGCCGCGGGCACCTCGTCCCGGGCGAGCAGCGTGTCGCCCTGCCGGATCTCGAGGGGCCGCGCCGCGCCGTAGGCCGTGGCCCGCAGGGTCAGCTCGACGGCCGCGGGAGCGCGAGACAGGAGCCGCAGGCCCGCCCGCTCGCCCATCCAGCGCCAGACGCGCGCCCCGTCGCGCTCGGCGGCGTGCCAGCCGGCCCCGAGGGTGGGCGCGACCACGGCCCCCGGGGCGATCTCGTAGAGCGCCCAGGTCTCGCCCGCGCCGGCCCGGCTGATCCCAGGCGCGGCCAGCCACTGGTCGAGCGCGGCCCGGTCGCCCCGCGGCAGCTCGGTCAGGTCGAGGGCGACGTAGCGGGCGCCGAGGTTCGCCAGCTCGGCGCCCGCGTCGAGCGGGACAATGTCGGGGGCGGGCGGCTCGGCGCGCCAGAGCCCCCTGAGGGCCGAGGGGTGGTCGGCGGGCGGGAAGGGTGGCAGGCGCGCCAGGTAGCCGCCCATCAGGGGCCGCCCGTGGCAGAGCTGGTTGAGCAGGGCCCTGCTGTCGTTCAGGCGCGGCGGCAGCTCCAGCACCGCCCCCGACGCCCCTTCGTGGCCGAGGGACGCGGCCCACGGCGACGCACGCATCGGCATGACCGGCCAGGGCGCGACGAGGTGCTCGAACAGGACGAGGGCGGCGAGGGCGGCGGCGAGGGCGCGCCAGCGACCCTCACCCCCCTTCCCCCTTGCCCGCCCGCGGGAGAGGGGGGGGCGCGCAGACTCCTCCCGCGAGCGTGAGCGGTCGCCGGGGCCGGCCGCGAGCGCGTCGAGCCCGAGGGCGACGAGGGCCGCCACCGGCACGAGCATGTGGGCGACGAAGAGGGCGGGCCTGCTGCTGTTGCGGAAGAGCTCCAGCAGGTCGAGCAGCAGGTACGGTCCGGGCACCGGGCTAGGCGCCGCGGTCACGCGCAGCTGCGGCCCCATCGCCATCAGGAGACAGAAGGCGGCGAGGGCCGTCCAGGGCCAGGCCAGGGCCCACCTGCGCCACAGGGCCGCCGCGCAGAGCAGGGCCACGCCGAGGCCGAGGCCCGCGCCCGCCTCGACGCCGAAGGGGTGCAGGCCGCCGTGCCAGGCGGCCGCCGCCTCGCCCCAGAGCGGGTGCCGGACGTTGGGCGCGATCAGGTCCACCAGGGCCACGCTGTGGTATGCCTGCCGCACGTACCAGTCCTCGAGGGCCAGGCCGCCGACGCCGCCCGCCGCCAGCGCGGCCGGCAGCAGCAGGGCGAGCCAGACCCCGCCAACGCCCGCGCCCGCCGCCAGGGTGCCCGCACGGGCGCCGCGCGGGGCGGTCAGGGCTGCCAGCAGGGCGTGGGCCGCCGTGTAGAGCGCGGCGTAGAGCCCGTAGTACTGGCTGGCCATGGTGGTCACGAAGAGGGCCAGCCCCGCCGCCGCGGCGCTGCCCGGGGTGCGCCGGGCCAGGGCCCGCAGCAGCAGCAGCGCGTAGAGGGCCAGCCAGTGGGTCGCCGCCCGCTCGAGGGTGCCGCCCCAGACCTGCTGCATGTGGAAGGGCGCGGCCACGTAGACGAACCCGGCCAGCAGCGCGGCGCCTCGCCCCGCCCCCACCGCCCGCCCCAGCCTGTAGGCCCAGTAGCCGCCCAGGCCGAACGAGAGCAGCACCACGCTGTTGAAGGCGGCCACAGGCCCGGCCAGAGCGAGCACCGGCC
>DAOLDO010000201.1:0-8952 GCA_035327325.1 Chloroflexaceae bacterium
GGCCACCCCCTCGTGCGGGCCTACGCCGACGGGCGCGTCTGTGTGGTCAACCCCTTCCGCAGCAAGCCTGTCCACACCAAGCTGATCATGGCCCTGATCTCCGACGAGCAGGGCCTGGCGTGGCGGCACATGGACGACCGGGCCCGCGCGGCAGCCCGCGCCTACGTCCCCTGGACGCGGCTGCTGCGGCCCGGGCCGTCCGCCTACCAGGGCGAGGCCCTGGCCGACCTGCCGGCCTTCGTGACGGCCAACCGCGAGCGCCTGGTGCTCAAGCCCAACGACGCCTACGGCGGCAGCGGCGTCGTGCTCGGCTGGACGGCGACCGATGCGGAGTGGCGCGCCGCCATGGCCGAGGCCCTGCGCGGGCCCTGGGTGGTGCAGGAGCGCGTGCCCATCCCCGAGGAGGACTACCCGACCTGGTCGCCTGAGGCGGGCCTGCGCTTCACGCCGCGCTACGTGGACAGCGACCCCTGCGTCTTCGGGGTCGCGCCCGAGGTGGACGCCGCGGGGTGCCTGACCCGCATCGCGGCCACGCCGCTGCTCAACGTCAGCGCGGGGGGCGGGGCGGCCCCGCCGACCTTTCTGCTGGTCTAGCCGTGCCAGACGTTCGCTTGGAGTCGCGACCAAAGACCAAGGACCAGCCGCTCAACCGCGGTCGGACTTTGGTCCTTGGTCCTTCGTCCTTGGTCAGCGCGGGCACACGCTTGTTCGCTGGCACAGCTGGCTACGCGACGGTCGGCTTCTCGGGCTCGCCCTCGGGCGTGGCGGCGGTGCAGGCCGCGCAGACCCGGAAGGGGATGCCGGTGTCGGCCACCGTGCTGATGTCCTCGCGGCTCCCGCAGTAGCGGCAGACCGACAGGTTCTCGATGTCGTCGGCGCGCCAGAGCTGGGGGGCGAGGGTGATCTCCATCGGCTCCTCGGTCGAGAGGATGCCGATCTTGACGCAGACGGCGGCGGGGAAGACGTCGGCTACCCGGGCGAAGAGCTTGTGCGGGTGAGAGTAGACCTCGTCGCCAATCAGGATTCCTGCCATTCGGGGGTGCTGGCGAATCTTCATGGCCCTTGAAGCCGGGCGATCAGCCGCCTCAGGTCGGCCTCGCCCAGCGCGAAGCTCGGTTCGTCGGCGAACATCAGATCGTCGAGGGCCTCGGCCAGCGGGTCGGCGTCGTCGGGGGCGACGCTCAGGGTTCCCTGCTCGATGGCGTAGTAGCTGTCGAAGGCCCAGGCGGCGAGGCCCTGATCGTCAATCAGGCCGGCCAGACGATCCTCGAGCTTGGCGATCACATCGCGGCGTGCGAGTATCATAGCACACTTTCCCCCTCTGCGCGGGCTGCCGGTATTATACCGCGTCGTCGGGGGCCAGCGAGTCCGCGCAGGTCGCCCGGAAGCCGCAGCCCCCGCAGCGGCGCGGGTCGTCGTGGCTGCGCGCCGCGTCGTCCTCGTCCAGCAGCTCGCGCATCGCGTCGAGGGTGTCCAGCAGCCGCTCGCGCACCTCGTCGGTGTAGGCGAGGCGGAAGGTGGCCTCGGCGTAGCGGAGCAGCCCGTAGGGCGGGGCCTGGCCCGTGGCCTCCTCGACCAGCAGGCAGTAGGCCGCCAGCTGCATCAGGTCCGAGTCGTAGGGCCGGGGCGCGCGGCGGCCGGGCTTGACCTCGACGGGGATGCTGACGCCGCCACGCTCGATCAGGTAGTCGGGCCTGCCGGTCAGCCCGAAGCGGCGCGCGTAGAGCGGGCGCTGCAGGGCCCGGCCCGCGCCCACGTCGTCGGCGAGCACGCGGCCCCAGGGCAGGCCGGTGCGGCGGCGGGCCAGGGCCCCGGCGGCCAGCAGGGCCAGGGCCAGGGCGATCAGGGCCAGAGCGAGCGTCTGGGCGCTCACGCGAGCAGCAGCAGCAGCAGGCCGGCGGCCAGCATCAGCGCGCCAA
Source organism: Chloroflexaceae bacterium (assembly GCA_035327325.1). Classification (GTDB taxonomy): domain Bacteria; phylum Chloroflexota; class Chloroflexia; order Chloroflexales; family Chloroflexaceae; genus CAIWXH01. The sequence continues at coordinate 1,920 of DAOLDO010000201.1, forward strand.
GCCCCACCGCCCACCCGCTGAGCGTCACCGCGCGGCCGTGGGCCTCGTGCATGGCCACGCCCGCCTCGCGCCGCTCGCGGCCCTCCGGCTCCTCGCCGGCCACGCGGCGCAGCCACCAGGCCCTGGCGCAGTACACGTATTCACCGACCTCGCTGGCGCGAATGGTCTGCACGGCCTAGCCACCACCGAGGACAGGCGTCCCCCGGAACGCGTTGATCACATCGTTGACCGTGATCAGCAGCATCAGGCCCATCAGGGCGGCGAAGCCGATCGCGTGGACGAGGGCCTCCTTCTCGGGGGGGACCTTCTTGCCGCCGCGCAGCCACTCGATCAGCGAGAAGACGATGTGGCTGCCGTCGAGGGCCGGGATGGGCAGCAGGTTGAGCAGGAACAGGTTCAGGCTCAGCACGGCGGTCAGGTTCCAGAAGGCCGCGAAGCCCCCGGGCTGCTGGATCACCTCGCCGGTGGCCCTGGCGATGCCGACGGGGCCGATCGGCTCGCCGTCGGGCGAGGGCGAGGGCGAGAACAGCCCCAGGATGGCGCCGGGCAGGCTGGCCAGGGCCCTGAGCATGCGCCCCGTCAGATCCAGGCTGTAGGTCACGCCGTGGCCCATGGCCTCGATCGGCCCGGCCTCGATCTGGTTGACCTCGGGGGCGTAGCTGAAGCCGAAGCCGACCGGGAACTCGGCCCCGTCCTCGGGGTTGGTCCAGGGGCCGGGCGTGACGCTGAGCGTCAGCGCCTGGCCGTCGCGCTGGACCACCGCCTCGATCGGGCGGCCGGGGTTGGCGCGGGCCACCTCGCCGATCACCGCGGTGCTCTCGGCGCGGCGCCCGTCGAGGCTGACCAGCATATCGTCGGGCTGGAAGCCGGCCTGGGCCGCCGGGGTGCCGGGGAAGACCTGGGTGATGCGCTGGTTGCCGGTGGGCGCGGGGATGCCGAGGAACGAGAAGAGCACGCCGAAGATCAGCATGGCCAGCAGCAGGTTCATGAGCGGGCCGGCCACCATCACGGCGATCTTGCGCCAGGGCGGCGCGGCGGCCAGGGTGCCCCCGGCGCCGTAGAGCGTCTCGCCGACGCCGCTGCCGCCCTGGGCGAAGCGCACGAAGCCGCCGAGGGGCAGCCAGTTCAGGGTGTACTTCACCCCGTCGCGCTCGAAGAGGGTCAGGGCCCGCGGCGGGAAGCCGATGCCGAACTCCTCGACCTTGATCCCCATCCAGACGGCGGTCAGGAAGTGGCCGAGCTCGTGGACGACGACGAGCAGCCCGAGCATAAGCAGGAAGGCGCCGATGGCGAACAGCGGGTTGCCGCCGCTCTGCTCCGCCTGCTGCTGAAGCGGCGCGCTGGCCGCGACGGTGATCGGAAGGTGCATACTGGTACTCCGGCAGAGTGCAACGCCCGGGCGGCGGGCTCAGACCCGCCGCCCGGCGCAATCAGTGTAGCGAATCGGCACCCCAGCGTCAAGGGAAGGCGAGGGCCAGCAGCGCCCCGTAGTAGACCACGGGCGCCGTGAAGAGCAGGCTGTCCATGCGGTCGAGGATGCCGCCGTGGCCGGGGATGAGCGTGCCCGAGTCCTTCACGCCGAGCTGGCGCTTGATCAGCGACTCGCCCAGGTCGCCCAGGGGCCCGGCGACGCCGGCGGCCACCCCGATCAGGGCCGCGGCCAGGTAGCCGATCGGCAGGCCGAGCAGCGGCACCGCGACCACGGCCGTGAGCACCGAGGCCGCCATCCCGCCCCCGAAGCCCTCCCAGGTCTTCTTCGGGCTGAGGATGGGCGCCATCTTGGTGCGGCCGAGGGCGCGCCCCACGAAGTAGGCCGCGCTGTCCTGGAGCCAGGTGATCGCAAGCACGAGGAAGAGCCAGGCGGTGCCCGAGGGGATGCGCAGGGGGGCGAGCAGGCCCTGGCGGAGGGGCGCGTCGATCTGGTGTAGCAGGATGAAGGTGCTGAGCAGCCAGCCGATGTAGATCGCGCCGGTGAAGGTGAGGGCCCAGCTCTGGAGGCTGGCGCTGCGGTCGCGGGGGAGCACCTCGTAGGCCAGGGTGAGGGCGACGCCGAGGGTGAGGGCGAGGCCGGTGAGGTCGCGCCCGAGGTAGGGGCGGAGGAAGGCCACGAGGACGAGGGCCAGGGCCAGGGCCATGCCGGGGCCGAGGCGCGGGGTGAAGCCGCCGTGGCGCAGCAGGGCGAACAGCTCGACGATGCCGAGGGCCACCGAGACGGCCACCACCAGGGCCGTGGCAGGGGGCCACCACCCGGCCGCGACGATGGTCGGGATGAGCACCGCGACGCTGGCCAGCCGCCTGGCCAGCGAGCTAGGTCGCTTCGCCGAGGCCGCCGAAGCGTCGCTCGCGCCGTCCATATTCGCCGATGGCCTGGTGGAGGTGCTCTGGCCGGAAGTCGGGCCAGTAGACCGGGGTGAACCAGTACTCACTGTAGGCGGCCTGCCAGATCAGAAAGTTCGAGACGCGCCGCTCGCCGCTGGTGCGGATCACCATATCGGGGTCGGGCATGCCCGCCGTCGAGAGGTACTGGCCGATCATCTGGTCGTCGATCGCGTCGGCCCCGACCCCCGCCGCCACGCTCTGGCGCACCGCGTCCACGATGTCGGCGCGCCCGCCGTAGTTGAAGGCGATGGCCAGGGTCAGGCCCGTGTTGGCCCTGGTCAGCTCTACGGCGTAGGTCACCTTGCGGGCCAGCAGCGGGCTGAGACCCTCGAGGCGGCCGAGATGGCGCAGGCGCACCTGCTGCTCGTGGAGGTTGCGGGTCTCGCGGTCGATGAAGTCGCTCAGGATCTGCATCAGACCCTGGACCTCGAGGGAGGGGCGGTTCCAGTTCTCGGTGGAGATGGCGTAGAGCGTGAGGTAGCGCACGCCGGCCTTGTCGGCCTCGGCGACGATCGCGCGGATATTCTCGGTGCCGGCGCGGTGGCCGGCGAGGCGGGGCAGGCCGCGCTGGCGCGCCCAGCGGCCGTTCCCGTCCATGATCACCGCGATATGTTGCGGGATGCGTTCGCCCTCTGGGGTGCTCATAGTGCCCTGGCTCCAGCCGACCTAGACCGCCATCACCTCGGCCTCTTTCTCCTTGCCCACCTGGTCCAGCTCGCCGATGCACTTGTCGGTGATCTGCTGGACGCGCTCCTGGCCGCGCTTGAGGTCGTCCTCGCCGATCAGCTTCTCGGCCTCGAGCTCCTTCAGCTGGTCAATCGCGTCGCGGCGCTGGTTGCGCACCGAGACCTTCACATCCTCGAGGCGGTGGCGCACCACCTTGGTCAGCTCGCGGCGGCGCTCCTCGGTGAGGGGGGGGACGGCCAGGCGGATCACGCGGCCGTCGTTGGAGGGGTTGATGCCGATGTCGGAGTTCTGGATGGCCTTCTCGATCGTCTTGATCATGCCCGCGTCGAAGGGCTGGATCACGATCAGCTTGGCCTCGGGCACCGCGATGTTGGCCAGCTGGTTGAGCGGCATGGGGGCGCCGTATGCCTCGACCTGCAGATGCTCGACCAGGCCGGCCGAGGCCCGGCCGGTGCGGATCGTCGCCAGTTGATGGCGCAGGGCCTCGACGGCCTTCTTCAGATGCGCCTCATACTCGCGGAGGACATCGTTCACCATCTCGGCCTCCTACTCTTTGCTCACCAGCGTGCCCACGTGCTCGCCCATCACGATCCGCTCGATCGTCCCCGCGTCGAGGGCGTTGAAGACGACGATCGGGATGTCGTTGTCCATACAGAAGGTCAGCGCCGTCGAGTCCATCACCGCCAGGCCGCGGTTGAGGGCGTCCATATAGGTCAGGCGGTCGATCTTCGTGGCCTCGGGGTTGCGCCGCGGGTCGGCCGTGTAGATGCCGTCCACCCCGTTCTTGGCCATCAGGATCACCTCGGCGTGGATCTCGGCCGCCCTGAGGGCCGCCGCCGAGTCGGTGGTGAAGTAAGGGTTGCCCGTGCCGCCCGCCAGGATGATCACCCGGCCCTTCTCGAGGTGGCGCGTGGCGCGCCGCCTGATGTAGGGCTCGGCCACCTCGTTCATCTGGATGGCCGTCATGGCCCGCGTGTGCAGCCCGTGGCGCTCGAGGGCGTCCTGCAGGGCCAGGGCGTTGATGATCGTGCCCAGCATGCCCATGTAGTGCGACTGGGCCGTGTCCATGCCGCGGGCGATCGACTGGTTGCCGCGCCAGATGTTGCCGCCGCCGATCACCACGGCCACCTCGACCCCGTGGCGGTGGATGGCCTCGACCTCGCGGGCCAGGTAGTCGAGCATATCGTAGCTGACCACCTCGTCGGTGCCTTTGATCTGCTCGCCGCTCAGTTTGATCAGCACCCGGCGGTACTTGGGCTCTTGCATAGTAGGGGTTTGCAGGACCTCATCAGGTGGAGTTTGGCCGAAGCACTCGCCCGGCGAATGCTTCGGCCTCACGGGGGCGCCAGCCCGGCCCGGCGGCCCGGAGCGCATACCTCGGCCTCACGGGGGCGCCGCCCGGGCACGGTGGCGTGGGCAAGGGTGGGTTACGCGCCGACCTCGTAGCGGACGAAGCGCCGGATGACGATATTCTCGCCGAGCTTGGCGATCGCCTCCTTGATCTTCTCCTCGATCGTGCGCGAGGGGTCCTTCACGAAGGGCTGGGCCAGCAGCACGTTCTCCTCGACGAACTTCTCGCGGGTCTGGCCGCTCTCGCTGACCGCGTCGTCGGTGACCTCCTCGACGCTGATGAAGCGCGGGTTGAGGGCCACCACATGCTGGGCCAGGGCGTTGGCCAGGGTCACGAAATCCTCGGTGCGGGCGACGAAGTCCGTCTCGCAGTTCAGCTCGACCAGGCCGGCCACGCGCGAGCCGTAGTGCACATAGACCCCGACCAGGCCCTCGCGGGCCTCGCGGGTGGCCTTCTTGGCCGCCGCCTCGATGCCCTTGGCACGCAGGATCTCGATCGCCTGGTTGATATTGCCGCCCGTCTGCTCCAGGATCTCCTTGCACTCCTTGATCCCGGCGCCGGTGCGCTCGCGCAGCTCTTTCACAAGCTCAATCGACACAGCCACAGGTGTTGCTCCTTGACGTCTATGCTTTGCCTATCACGCCTGTGCCAGCCTGAGACCAAAGACCAAAGACCAAGGCCGAACCGCTGAGGCTTCCACAGTTGGCAGGGCCGGTTGGTCTTTGGTCCTTCGTCGTTGGTCTATCGGGGGCACGGCCGAGCGGAACGTACAGCTACCCCTGGTGGGCCGCCTCGCGGCGGTGGACGCCCTCGAGGGCGGCGTCGGCGATCTTGCTGGTCATCAGCCTGATGCCGCGGATCGCGTCGTCGTTACAGGGGATCACGTAGTCAATCGGGTCGGGGTTGCAGTTCGTGTCCACCATCGCCACCAGGGGCACACCCACCGTCGCGGCCTCCTTGACGGCCAGCTCCTCCTTGTGGGGGTCAATGATGAAGATCGCGCCCGGCAGCCGCTCCATGGTTTTGATGCCGCCCAAGACCCGGTTCAGCTTGCCGATCTCCTCCTCGAGCTTCAGGCCCTCGGCCTTGGTCAGCTTCTGGAAGTCGCCGCGGTCGCGCTGCGCCTCCAGGTCGGCCAGTCGCTTCAGGCGCAGCTTGATCGTCGAGAAGTTGGTCAGGGTGCCGCCCAGCCAGCGCTGGGTGATGTAGAACTGCCCCGCCCGCGTGGCCTCCTCGACCACGGCCTCCTGGGCCTGCTTCTTGGTGCCGACGAAGAGGATCTTCTCGCCGCGGGCCGTCAGGTCCGACACGAACCTGTAGGCCGTGGTCAGGCCCGAGACCGTCTTCTGCAGGTCAATGATGTGGATGCCGTTGCGGGCCGTGAAGATGTACTGCCGCATCTTCGGGTTCCAGCGGTTGGTCTGGTGCCCGAAGTGGGCCCCTGCCTCGAGCAGGGCCTTGATCGAGACGACGCGCTGCGCGGTTGCCTGGGTCATGGTGGGACTTGGCTCCTTGATCTGGGGTGCTTCCAGCCTCCACCCCGCGCGCACCGCGGCCGACCGGGTTGCCCCGGCAGGAGTGGCCGCCGCGTGAGGTGTGTGTATTTGGCGCATTTGTACGCCGTCGCACAGTATAGCATAAGGCCGGAGGCGCGGCAAACACCTGCGTGCGCCGCCCCCGGACCCCTGGCCCTTGACAGCCGGCCCCCGCCGCGCTATCCTGGTGTCAGATATACACTAAGAGCCAGGAGGTTCCCATGACCCGCCGCATCGAGCTCGCGCAGGCCGCGGCCCCCTTCCTCCGCTACCTCGAGGGCTGGTACGCCGCCCTCCCCGACGCCGCCATGGCTGCGATCGTCGGCGACCAGCCCGAGCGCGTCGCCGTCCTCTCGGTTGATATGATCAACGGCTTCTGCAAGGAGGGCCCCCTCAGCGGCCCGCGCGTCGGCGCCCTGATCGCGCCCGTAGTCGCCACCCTGCGCCGGGCCCACGAGCTCGGCGTGCGCAGCATCGCCCTCGCCCAGGACACCCACCACCCCAATACGCCCGAGTTCGCCGCCTACCCGCCCCACTGCATCGCCGGCACCCCCGAGAGCCAGACCGTGACCGAGATCGCCGAGCTGCCCTTCGCCGGCGAGATCGCGGTGTTCGAGAAGAACTCGCTCAGCACCCACCTCGGCACCAGCTTCGGCGCCTGGGTGCGCGAGCGGCCCGAGCTCGACACCTTCATCATCATCGGCGACTGCACCGACCTCTGCGTCTACAGCGCGGCCATGCACCTCCGGCTCGAGGCCAACGCCCTCAACCTGCGCCGCCGCGTGCTCGTGCCCGCCGCCGCCGTGGACACCTTCCACACGCCCGTCGCCGTCGCCCAGGAGCTCGGCATCCACGCCCACGACGGCGACCTCCACCATGTCCTCTTCCTCCATCACATGGCCCAGAACGGCGTCGAGGTTGTCGCCGAGCTACGTTAGTGTCGCTTCGCTTCGCCAGTGCCGTTGCCGAGGTGTGACGTGTGAGGTGTGAATCCTCCGCGGCCGTTCTCGCGGCCGAATCCCACCTCACACAGCGAGCGCAACAAGCGACTAACACCTTACAGCAGCGCCCATGCTCACCG
>DAOLDO010000202.1:0-8940 GCA_035327325.1 Chloroflexaceae bacterium
CCGCCTCGGGCTCGGCCCGGGCCACCCGCGGGCCCTCGTCGCCGGCTACCCGGTGCGGCGCGAGCTGTTCGAGCAGGACAAGGGGGCCTGCCGGCGGGCCTTCGGGCTGGGCGACGAGCCGCCGGTGGCCCTGGTCTACGGGGGCAGCCGGGGCGCCCGCAGCCTGAACCGCGCCGTCGCGGCCCTGCTGCCCGACCTGCTTGAGCGCTGCGCGCTGATCCACGTTTGCGGGCGCGAGGGCGACGCGAGCTGGCTGCGCGAGGCGGCGGGGCAGTTGCCAGAGCGGTTACAGATGCGTTATAAGCTGTACGAGTATCTGTCGAGCGGGGAACAATCTATGGTCGCGGCCTTCGGGGCGGCCGACCTGGCGATCTGCCGTAGCGGCGCCTCGACCCTGGCCGAGCTGCCGGCGGCGGGGCTGCCGGCCGTCCTGGTGCCCTACCCGTACGTGCACCAGGACGAGAACGCCGACTACCTGGTGCTCCGCGGCGCCGCCGTGAAGGTGGCCGACGACCAGATGCTGGGGCCAGGGCGCCCCCAGGACGGCGCACTCTTCCGCGCGGTGGTCCGACTCTTTGACGACAAACACGAGCGACAAGACATGGCAGAGCGGAGTCGGGCGCTGGCACGGCCGGACGCGGCGCGGAGTCTGGCCGGAGCGCTCCTCAGGCTGGCCGCAAGGAGTGGTGGCTGATGTTTCCCAATGAGGCGGCTCGCATGTTCGCCCAGTGGTTGCCCCTGGCCCAGGCGACCCTCACGCTCAACCTCAGCGGAATCGCCCTGCTGGTGATCCTGCTGGCCCTCGGGGCGTACTGGGGCTACCAGCAGGGCTTCCGCAACCTGATCACGATCGCCCTCTGGACGATCATCGGCTACATCCTCACCGTCCAGGGCGGCACGATCGTCGTTGACATCATCAACCGCTTCTGGCAGAATGGGCCGCGCCTGGTGGCCTTCGCCATCGGCCAGAACCCCTCGGCGGCGCCCCAGCTCGACCCGCTCATCCAGAGCGGCTTCCAGATCCCGCTCTTCTTCCGCTTCATCGCCTTCATCGTCGCGGTGCTGCTCGGCTTCTTCTTCGCCCCGCGCTCGGGCTGGAAGGGCAACCCCAACCCGGGCGAGCCCCTCGCCAAGCCCCTCGGCCTGTTCGTCGGCGCCCTGATCGTCCTGCTCTGGACGAACGCCGCCGTGGTCTTCTGGGAGCAGTTCGTGGCCGGCGGCGGCGGCTTCGGCGGGCCGGTCGCCCAGTTCCTGAACACGCTGCCCAATATCAGCGTGCTGATGCCGTCGCTGATCGCGATCTTCTTCCTGATCATTATCGTCCTGATCGTCTTCAACTTCCCCAAGGTCTGGCAGGCCGGCGGCGGCCCACCCAAGAAGTGATGATGCGCTACCACATCGTCGGCATCGCGGGCGCGGGCATGAGCGCCATCGCTCACCTCCTGCTCGACCAGGGCCACACGGTCAGCGGCTCAGACCAGACGGCTAACCGCCAGACCGCCGCCCTCGCCGCCCGCGGCGCGCTCGTCTTCCTCGGCCACCACTCCTCCCACGTGGCCGGCGCCGACGCGGTCCTCGCCACGGCGGCCGCCCGCGCCGACCATATCGAGCTGGCCGCCGCCCGCGCCGTCGGCATCCCGGTGCTCGGCCGGGCCGAGCTGTGGCGCCAGTGGTCGCGCGAGCGCCCCGTGGTCGCCGTGGCCGGCACCCACGGCAAGACGACCACCAGCGCGATGATCGCCGTGGCCCTGCGCGCCGCCGGGCTCCCCGCCGGCTACCTGGTCGGCGCCGAGGTGCCCGACCTGGGCGGCAGCGCGGCCTGGGGCGACCCCGCCGCCCCCCTGGTGATCGAGGCCGACGAGTACGACCGGGTCTTCCTCGCCCTCGCCCCCGACGTGGCGGTGATCACCAACGTCGAGTGGGACCACCCCGACATCTACCCGACGGCCGACGACTACCAGGCGGCCTTCAGGCAGTTCGCCGCCGGCGCCGCCAGCCCCGGCCGCGTGGTCCTCTGCGGCGACGACGAGGGCGCCCTGGCCCTGGGCCTCCCCGATGCGGTGCTCTACGGGATCGAGGAGCGGCTCGCCACCGACCCGGTCTCCTGCCGGCTGGCGCCCCTCGACTGGTCGGCCAGCGGCGTGACCCCCACGCCCGCCGGCGGCGTCGCCTTCGACCTGTGGCGCTACAGCAGGCGCAGGATGGCCCAGGGGCGCGCCGGGGGTCTCGATCTGGCCGTGCCGGGAGCCCACAATGTGCGCAACGCCCTGGCCGCCATGGCCGTCGCCGAGCTGGTCGGCGCCGACCTCGCCGCCGCCGCCGCGGCCCTGGCGCGCTTCAGGGGCACCGCCCGCCGCTTCGAGCTCAAGGGCGAGGCCTCCGGGGTGACCGTGATTGACGACTACGCCCACCACCCGACCGAGGTGCGGGCCACCCTGGCCGCCGCCCGCGCCCGCTACCCCGGCCGGCGCCTCGTGGCCTACCTGCAGCCCCATACCTTCAGCCGCACCCTGGCCCTGCTCGACGACTGGGCCGGCGCCTGCGCCGACGCCGACCTGCTGCTCGTCGGCGATGTCTACGCGGCCCGCGAGGAGGGCGACGCCCCGGGCGTGGCCCGGGCCCTCGCCGGGCGCATCGCCGCCACGGGCGTGGACGCCAGGCCCGTCGGCGACCTGGCCGCCGCGAGCGCCGCACTGATCGCCGCCGCCCGCCCGGGCGACGTGGTGCTCACCCTGGGGGCCGGCGACGGCGACCGGGTCGGCCTGGCCCTGCTGGAGCAGCTCGGAGGCCAGGCGTGAGCCCGCCCATCCCCGTGCGCGAGCACGAGCCGATGGACCGCCACACCTCGTGGCGGGCGGGCGGCCCCGCGCGCTACTACGCCGAGCCGGCCAGCCCCGCGCAGGCCCGCGCCCTGGCCGCCTGGGCCCGCGCCGAGGGCCTGCCCCTGGTCTGGGCCGGGCGCGGCACCAACACCCTTGTGCGCGACGAGGGCTTCCCCGGCCTGGTGGCCGCCTACAGGGCCCAGGCGTGGCAGATCGAGGAGGACGGCGACACGGCCCTGCTGCGGGTCGAGGCCGGCGCCCCGATGGCGGGCCTCGCCCGCCGCCTCGGCGCCATGGGCTGGGCCGGGCTGACCTGGGCCGAGGGCCTGCCCGGCACCGTCGGCGGGGCCGTGGCCGGCAATGCCGGCTGCTACGGCGGCGACACCGCGGGCATCCTCCACAGCGCCGAGCTCCTTGTCGGCGAGCAGATCGAGACCTGGCCCGCCGAGCGGCTGGGTTATGGCTACCGGACGAGCGCGCTGAAGCGGGAAGCGGCTGCCGCCGCGGGGCCCGGGCCGCTGGTTCTGGCGGCGACCTTCCGGCTGATCCGTGGCGACGCGGCCGAGCTGGCGGCGACGATGGCCGCCATCGCCGCCCAGCGCAAGGGCAAGACGCCCGCGGGCAGCTCGTGCGGCAGCGTGTTTAAGAACCCGCCCGGCGACAGCGCCGGCCGCCTGATCGAGGCGGCGGGCCTCAAGGGCCGCGCCGCCGGCGGCGCGGTGATCAGCCCCGTGCACGCCAACTACATCGTCAACAGCGGCGGCGCCCGGGCCGCCGACATCCTGACCCTGATCGGCCTGGCCCGCGACGAGGTCCTCAGACAGTTCGGCGTCACCCTCGAGCTCGAGGTGCGAGTTCTCTAGCGCGGATCGAAAGGGGGGCACGGCCCCCCTTCCGGCCCCCATGGTCCATATGAGCAAGCAGACGAAGGTCGTAGTCCTCTTTGGCGGGCAGAGCGGCGAGCACGAGGTCTCGCTGGTCTCGGCCCACGCCGTGATGGCCGCCCTCGACCCGGCGCGCTACGAGGTGCTGCCGGTGGGCATCGCCAAGGACGGCCGCTGGCTGGCCGGCCCCGGCGCCCACGCTGCCCTGGTGGCCGCCGCCGACCGGGCCGCTCTGCCGACCAGCTTCGCCCCGGCGGAGTCAGGCGCGCCGGGCGCGGCGGGCGACGCCCTGGCCCTCGCCCCGCGGGGCGACGGCGGGGCCGCGGCGACGGTCGCGCGCCTGCTGCCCGGCGGGGTTGACGTGGTCTTCCCGGTGCTCCACGGGCCCATGGGCGAGGACGGCACGGTGCAGGGCCTGCTCGAGCTGGCCGGCGTGCCCTACGTGGGCTGCGGCGTCGCCGCGAGCGCCGTGGGCATGGACAAGGCCCTGATGAAGGCGGCCTTTGCCGCCGCGGGGCTGCCACTGCTGCCCTGGCTGCTGGTGCGCCGCGCCGAGCTCGAGGCCGACCCCGAGGCCGTCTGCGACCGGGTCGTGGCCGCCCTCAGCTACCCGGTCTTCGTCAAGCCCGCCAACATGGGCAGCAGCGTCGGGGTCGGCAAGGCCAGCGACCGGGCCGGCCTGCGGGCGGCCTTCGCCGAGGCGGCCCGCTACGACCGGCGCGTCGTGGTCGAGCAGGGCATCCCCGCCCGCGAGATCGAGATCAGCGTGCTCGGCAACGAGGCGCCCGTCACCAGCGTCCCCGGCGAGGTGGTGCCCTCCGGCGAGTGGTACGACTACAACGCCAAGTACATTGACGGCGGCTCGCAGATCCTGATCCCCGCCCCGATCGACGCCGCCCTGGCCGCCACCGTGGCGGAGCTGGCCGCCAAAGCCTTCCTCGCCATTGACGGGGCCGGGCTGGCCAGGGCGGACTTCCTGCTCGACAAGGCGACCGGCGAGCTCTGGCTGAACGAGGTCAACACGATGCCCGGCTTCACGCCGATCAGCATGTACGCCAAGATGTGGGCCGCCAGCGGGCTGGACTACCCCGCCCTGCTCGACCGGCTGATCGAGCTGGCCCTGGAGCGCAAGGCCGGGACCGGCGGCGCCAGGTAGCGCCGAGCCTTTCGCGCGGGCGCGGCACGCCGCGCCCCCTGACAAGACGGATGTCGCCCATGGACTATAACGCCCCCAATCCGCGTCAGGGCCTCGCGGCGCGCCGGCAGCGCCGGCAGCGCCCCGCGCCCGCCCCGGGCCTGCAGGCCACCCCGGGGCCACGCCGCTCGCTGCTGGGCTGGCTGACCAGCGGGCGCCTCGTGGGCCTGGCCCTCTGCCTGGCCTCCTGCGCCGGCCTGGCCTACCTCTTCCTGGACGAGAGCTTCACCGTGCGCGAGGTGACCGTCGAGGGCAACAGCGCCCTCGCCGCCGAGGCCGTGGTCGAGCTGGCCGGCGTGCGCGGCTGGCCGATCTGGTTCGTGCCCGCCGAGGGGGCCGCCGCCCGCCTGCGCGAGAACGCCTACGTCGCTTCGGCCGCCGTCGAGGTGGCCCTGCCCGACCGGGCCCGCATCAGCATCGTCGAGCGGCGGCCCGAGGTGCGCTGGCAGGCCGGCGGCCTCCAGTACCTCGTTGACGGCACCGGCAAGGTCCTCGCCGCCGCCGACGAGCCCGCCGAGCCCGACGTCCTCGTGATCGCCGACTCGTCCAACCCCCAGCTCCGCCCCAACGACCAGCTCGACCTCGACGCCATCAGGCTCGCCCAGTCCCTCGCCCTCAGGCTGCCCGTCGAGCTCGGCTTCGCGCCCGCCCAGATCGGCTGGGACTACGGGCTTGGCGTCTACGTGCGCTCCGCCGCCGGGCAGACCATCGTCTTCGGCCAGAGCGAGGATCTGGGGCGCAAGCTCGCCGTCCTCGACGTGTTGCTCGCGGACCAGACGGCCTTCACCTATCTCGACCTTCGGCCGGACAACCCCTTCTACCAGGATGTGGCGCGGGCCCCCGACCCGAGCCCTCCGGCGCCCACCCCGTGACCACGGTCGCAACCCTTTTCGCCCGTTGCGGCGCAACGACGAAAAGATGAGGACAGCCATGCAGCGTACGATTGTCGGGATCGATGTCGGAACGACCAAAGTCTGCACCATCGTCGCCCAGGTCGCCGACACGGGCAAAATGAACATCCTGGGCGTGGGCGTGACGCCGAGCAAGGGCCTCGACAAGGGCGTCGTGGTCAATATTGACGACGCGGTGAACGCGATCAGCGCCAGCATCGAGAAGGCCGAGCGCCTGAGCGGCTACCGCATCGGGACGGCCTTCGTGGGTGTGAGCGGGCGCCACATCTCGTCGCTCAACAGCAGGGGCGTGGTGGCCGTGCAGCGCCCCGACCACGAGATCACGCGCAACGACGTCGCCAGGGCCGTCGAGTCGGCCCAGGCCGTTGCCATCCCCACCCAGCGCGAGGTGATCCACGTCATCCCGCGGGCCTACGTGGTGGACGGCCACGAGGGTATCCGCGACCCGATCGGCATGGCCGGCTTCCGCCTGGAGGTCGAGACCCATATCGTCACCGGCGAGGTGATGGCCATCCAGAACCTGATCCGCAGCGTCCAGAAGTCCGGCGTCGAGATTGACGACCTGGTGCTGCAGCCCCTGGCCTCGGGCGAGGCCGTGCTGACCGCCGAGGACAAGGACCGCGGCGTGATGCTGGTGGACATTGGCGGGGGCACCACCGATGTCGCCATCTTCGTGCAGGGCGGCGTCTGGCACACCAGCGTGATCTCGCTGGGCGGCAACCACTTCACCAACGACATCACCTACGTGCTGCACACCCCCCACAACACCGCCGAGTACCTGAAGATCCGCTACGGCAGCGCGATCGCGGGCGACCCCCCGCTGGATCGCGAGGCCGAGGACCAGATCGAGATCGAGACCCTGACCGTCGGCGAGAAGCAGAAGATTAGCCGCCACCTGCTCAACCAGATCATCCAGGCGCGGGCCGAGCAGGTGGTGGAGCTTATATACAACGAGATCCGGCGCAGCGGCTACGAGGGCATGCTGCCGGCCGGGATCGTCCTGACCGGCGGCGCGGCCCAGCTCAACCGCTTCGACGAGCTGGTGCGCGACATGCTGGGCATGCCGGTGCGCATCGGCGTGCCGACCGAGCTGAGCGGCCTGGCCGACTCGCTCGACAGCCCCTCGTACGCCACGGGCGTGGGCCTGCTGCGCTGGGGCTCGCGCCACGGGCTGGCCATGCTCGGCCCGACCCACCGCTCGGAGGAGCGCGAGCGCTGGGGCAGTGTCTACGAGCGCTTCAAGGGCTGGCTCAGAGAGTTTCTACCGTAACCTGAACACGGGGCGCCTACGAACGGGCGCAGCGCGCTGCGCCACCACGCGTCTACCAGGAGGAGCAGGAGCATGATCGACCGGAACAACGGCGGCTTCAGCTACGAAGACTTCGCGCAGATCAAGGTCGTGGGCGTTGGCGGCGGCGGCTCGAACGCCGTGGACCGCATGATCGCCGACGGGGTGCAGGGCGTCGAGTTCATCACCGTCAACACCGACGTGCAGGCCCTGATGCACTCACTGGCCCCGGTGCGCATCCGGATCGGCGACAAGCTGACGCGGGGCCTCGGCTCGGGCGGCAACCCGGTGATCGGCCAGAAGGCCGCCGAGGAGAACCAGGAGGACGTCTACGAGCAGCTGAAGGGCGCCGATATGGTCTTCGTGGCCGCCGGCATGGGCGGCGGCACCGGCACCGGCGCCTCGCCGATCCTCGCGGGCATCGCCCACGACCTGGGCGCCCTGACCGTGGGCGTGGTCACCAGGCCCTTCACCTTCGAGGGCAACCACCGCCGCAAGACCGCCGAGGCCGGCATCGAGCAGCTGCGCCCCGTGGTTGACACCCTGATCGTCATCCCCAACGACCGCCTGCTCCAGACGGCCAGCAAGAACACCACCTTCACCCAGGCCTTCCAGATGGCCGACAACGTGCTGCGCCAGGGCATCCAGGGCATCTCCGACCTGATCACCCAGCGCGGCCTGATCAACGTGGACTTCGCCGACGTCAAGACGATCATGGCCCAGCGCGGCTCGGCCCTTATGGCCATGGGCTTCGGCAAGGGCGACGCCCGCATGGTTGACGCGGTCAACATGGCCATCGCCAGCCCCCTGCTCGAGGTGAGCATTGACGGCGCCAAGGGCGTGCTCTTCAACGTCACCGGCGGCGAGGACCTGGGCATCCTCGAGGTCTACGAGGCCGCCGACATCGTCGCCAAGCAGGTTGACCCCGACGCCAACATCATCGTCGGCGCCGTGATTGACCCGAGCTACGCGCCCGGCGAGGTCAAGGTGACCCTGATCGCCACGGGCTTCGAGCTCGACCGGCCGGGCTCCAACGTGCAGCGCACGCGCTCGTACCCGGCCCAGTCCACCAGCGCCGGCCACATGCCGGCCCAGCCCCAGCCCCAGCCGGTGCAGCGCCAGGCCCCGCCCCCGCAGCCCCAGCCCCAGCCGCGGGTCGCGCCCAGCTTCAGCAGCGGCGACGACCTCGATATCCCGCCCTTCCTGCGCAACCGCAACCGCGGTCGGTAAGGGTGGTGCGGAGACAGGTAGAGACGCCCGGAGGGGCGTCTCTACCTGTTTTTTGTGCGCGGGATTGGCGAATCGGGCGGTTGACAGCCGTTCATGGCCCGAGTATAATGGCTCTCCAGCTTTACAACGGGGAGGGGGTTTTCCCCCTCCCCGTTGTCGCCCTGAGGCGGTAGTACGATAGATCTTCGTAGTACCGTAGATCGTAAAGTGTAAGGGCTTACGATAGCCTGTCGTCGGTCGGAAGCCCGCGCTCTGGTGGAGTCGCCCGATGAAACCACGCCGCTGGTACAGCAGCCCCGAGCATAACCCCAACCCTGCCCCGCCGGCCCGGCCATTCCCAGCGCGTGTGTACTGGGTCTACACCACCAGGACTCGGCGCGAGCAGGGCCCGATCATCAAGGGCGAGGCGCCGTCTGTGGGCGCGGGCCGGGGCCGCGAGGCCGGCGTCAGGCTGCGCGCGCCCGAGCCGCGCCGCATTGACGCGGCGTAGAGACGCTGCGCGCCGCGTCCCTACGCCGAGACTCCGCGCCCTCAATCACCCCCGCGGGCGGGCAGGTGCTCGCGGCGGGCCACGCCGTCGGCGATGGCGGCCTGGGCCACGGCGGCCGCG
>DAOLDO010000203.1:0-8919 GCA_035327325.1 Chloroflexaceae bacterium
GGCGCGCCGCCGGGGCGCCGTAAAGATGGCCCGCCGGGGGCCGCCTCTACGGGGGGCGGTAGGGTCGCAGGGCGGCGCCGGGCCGTCGCTACGGGGCGTCCTCGGCCCAGGCCAGGTAGGCGTCGAGGGGGCCGTTGAAGTAGACGTGCACGACCTGGTTGAAGGTGACGCGGCCCACGGCGTCCCAGACCTCCTCGTCGTCGGGGCTGTGGACGATCAGCATGCCCTGCTCGGGGGCCTCCTCGTCCTCGCCGGGGGGGATGACGAAGGCGAGCCACTCGCCGGGGTGGCGGGCCTCGACGGCGGCGATGGGCTCGACGCGGCCCTTCTCGCGCATGCCGGTGTAGGGGCAGCCGCAGCCGCAGTCGGGGCCGCAGCTGCTATGGTCGCCGGTGCCGCAGGACGGCGCGGTGCCCCCGTGGTCGGCGCTGGTGAGGTTGATCATGACTGGCATGACATAAATCCTACCACACTCAGCGGATCAGCTCAAGGCCGCCCATGTAGGGGCGCAGGGGCTCGGGCACGACGATGCTGCCGTCCTCCTGCTGGTAGTTCTCCATGATCGCGATGATCGTGCGGGGCAGGCCGAGGCCCGAGCCGTTGAGGGTGTGGAGGAACTCGGGCCTGGCGCCGGGCGCGGGGCGGTAGCGCAGGTTGGCGCGGCGGGCCTGGAAGGCCTCGACGTTCGAGCACGAGCTGACCTCGAGCCACTCGCCCTGGCCGGGGGCCCAGACCTCGATGTCGTAGGTCTTGGCCGAGCCGAAGCCGATGTCGCCGGTGCAGAGCAGCTTGGTACGGAAGGGAAGGCCGAGGCGGCGGGCGCACTCCTCGGCGTCGCGGCGCAGCTTTTCGAGGGCCTCGTAGCTGCGCTCGGGGCGCTCGAACATGTACATCTCGACCTTGTCGAACTGGTGGCCGCGCTTGATGCCGCGCACGTCGCGCCCGGCGCTGAGCTGCTCCTTGCGGAAGCATGGCGTGTAGGCGGCGTGGTAGATCGGCAGGCGGTCGGCCTCGAGGATCTCGTCGGCGTAGAGGCTGGTGACGGGCACCTCGGCGGTGGGCACCAGGGTCAGGCCCGACTCCTCGTCGCGGTAGAGGTTGTCGCGGAACTTGGGCAGCTGGCCCGAGGCCCAGAGGGCCTGCTCCTTGACCACGAAGGGGGTGTAGACCTCGCTGTAGCCCTGCTCGAGGTGCAGGTCGAGCAGGAACTGGATGGTGGCGCGCTGGAGGCGGGCGCCCGGGCCGTGCATCACGTAGAAGCGCGAGCCGGCGAGCTTGACGCCCTGCTCGAAGCTGATGATCCCGAGGGCCTCGGCGAGCTCCCAGTGGGGCCTGGCGGGGAAGGGCAGTCGGCGCTCCTCGCCCTCCTGGTAGATCACGGGGTTGTCGGTGTCGTCGGCGCCGTCGGGCACGTCGGGGTGGGGCAGGTTGCGGATCTCGAGCATGGCCGCGCGCTGGCCCTCCTCGACCTGGGCGACCTCGCGGTCGAGGGCGCCGATGCGGTCGCCGACCTCGCGCATAGCGGCGATCTTCGCCTCGCGCTCCGCGGGGTCCTTCAGCAGGCTGATCTCCTTCGAGACGACATTGCGGTGGGCCTTGAGCTCCTCCACCTCGCGCAGCAGGGCGCGGCGGCGCTCGTCGAAGGCGAGGACCTGGTCCACCACGGCGCCGTCCACGGCGAAGCGGGCGAGCTGCCCCTTCACGTACTCGGGCTGCTCGCGCAGCAGTCTGATGTCGAGCATGGCTGTTCTCCTTACTTACCGAGCCGGCCGATGGCGCGCATCAGCTCGATGAGGTCTATGCCGCCCACGTCGCCGCTGTTGAGGCCCTGGAATGCGCGCCTGGCCGCCTCGCGGTCGTCGGGGTCGGCGATGCGGTGGAGGGCCAGGAAGACCCGCTCGCCGTCCGCGATGAAATAGGTGCTGTAGGGGCTGCCGGGACGCTCCATGCTCTGGCGGACGGCCCTGAGCACCATGGGGTGGGTGACCTCGACCAGGCCCTCGGCGGGGGCGCCGGCGGGCAGGGCATCGTCCTCGTCGTCCTCGTCCTCGTCGTCAGCCGGCGCCGCCTGGTGGCGCGACGCCGGCCCCTGAGACAGGGGGGTAGGGGGGAGGCCGTCGCCGGGGCCCATGCGGGAGGGGAAGTTGCCCCAGGCCCGGTTGAGCATCCACAGCGTCAAGCCGATGGCGACGAGGCCGGCGAGGAACATGATCGCCACGGTGGGGAGGTCGATCGGTCCGCTCATAGGCCGCTCCGGGTCAGATCAGCGAGTAGGACCAGCCGGTGGGCTGGCCGTCCTTGTAGGGCATGACCCCGTGGAACTGGCGCGGGTCGGCGCCGAAGACCAGGGGGAGGAAGAGGCGGTCGCCGGGCCAGAGGGGCAGGTCACCGGCGAGGACGCGGGCGAGGGGGACCCAGCTGAGCTGGCCCTCGGGGTTGGCGGGGGGCGGCTCGCCGCTGAAGCTGGTGATCAGGAAGAGGAAGCCGAGCCAGTCCTCGCCGGCCTTGCCGAAGCCGGGCCAGCTGACGGTGCCGCGCAGGGTGAGGGCGAGGGCCTCGACGCCGGCCTCCTCGCGCAGCTCGCGGCGCATGCCGGCGACGACGTCCTCGCCGGGGTCGAGCTTGCCGCCGAGGCCGTTATACTTGCCGAGGTGGGCGTCGTCGGGGCGGGCGTTGCGGTGGACCATAAGCACGGAGGCGCGGTCGGGCGAGAGGACGTAGCCGAGGGGGGCGATGATCGGCGTGTAGGGCATAGGGACCTCACCAGGGGCGGGAGACGCCGCGCTCGCCGCGGGCGAACTCCTCGAGGCGGCGGCGGCTGCCGGGGTCGAGGGTGGCGGGCAGGTCGCGGGCGGGGAAGAAGCGGGCATCAACGATCTCGAGGTCGGCGGCGGGGGGGCGGGCCTCGCCGAGGGGTGTGCAGACGAAGATGGCGATGAAGTTGTTCATGCCCTCGCCGAAGCTGTGGTAGAGGCCGTGGAGGTAGGCGACCTCGGCGGGGCAGCCGCCCTCCTCGCGCAGCTCGCGCACGGCGGAGTCGGCGAGGCTCTCGTGGCGGCCGACGCCGCCGCCCGGGAGGGACCAGGGGAAGCGGCCGCCGCGGTGGCGGACGAGGAGCACCTCGTCGCCCCTGGGGGCGATGACGCGCACGCCGACGGCTGTGGGCGCGGTGAGGCGGCGGCCGGCGGCGCGGGCGGCCAGGTACAGGTTATAGGTGATGGTGAGGGCCCCCTCGCGGAGCCCGTGGAGCACGTGGTTCATCGCAGCACAAAGCCCCCGTCCTGTGAAGGACGAGGGCCAAGCCTCGTGGTGCCACCTTCATTCGCCGCGCCCTCGCGGGGGCGGCCTCTGGGGGTGCCCGCGGCACCCTCGGCGCTGTAACGGGCGCGCCCGATCGGGCCTACTGCGGGGCGGGTGCCCCGGTTCGGGCGATGACTCGGGAGGGGACGCGCTCGCGGGGGCTGCCGCCTCGCAGCGGCCGGCGGCTCTCTGGAAGCCCTGGGGCGGGCGCTGGCTCCGTCGTCGTCTCTGGGCGCGATTATAGCAGCCGGGCGGGCAGTGCGCAAGGGCCCCGGACGGGGCGATCGAGCGTCCGCGCGTCCCTTGACAGCCCGGGGGGCGCGTGCTACAATGCCGGGCGTTGCGCGGGCGTATAGCTCAGCTGGTTAGAGCGCGATCCTGATAAGATCGAGGTCGGTGGTTCGAGTCCACCTACGCCCACCACGCAGAAGGTAGAAGGTAAAAGTAAAAAGGCAAAAGGATCCACACTTTTACCTTCTTGCTTTTACCTTTTGCCTTTAGATCCGGGGCGATAGCTTAGCTGGGAGAGCGCCTGCTTTGCAAGCAGGAGGTCCGGGGTTCGAATCCCCGTCGCTCCACTGCTTTAGGAAGCGGAATCTCGCAAGAGGTTCCGCTTCCTTTTTGCCCGATTTTAGGGGGTGGGTGCCAAACTGGGTGCCACGCGGGTGCAATCTCGCTTCAGACCGCCCTGGACCGCCTCAGTCCGCTCCAGTCAACTCGCGGTACAAGCCCTCCAGCGCCTCGCGCATCTGTGTCAGCGTGACCTTCGCATACCGGGCCGTCACGGTTCCCGGCGTATGCCCGAGGATGGCGGCGATCACCCGGTCGCCGATGCGCTCGCCGAGCAGCGTGGCGCAGGTGTGGCGTAGGTCATGGAGGCGAACGCTCGGCAGGCCGGCGCAGGTGAGCAGCAGCCGGAAGTGGCGCAGCAGGTTTGAGGGGCCGACCGGGCTACCGGTCTCGGTCGGGAAGATCAGGTCGCGCTCGTTCCAGCCTCCGCCCATAAGCGCTCGCTCCTCCTGCTGGTTCTGCCAGTGCGCGCGGAGCTGCTCAAGGAGCCTCTGCGGAACCGGCAGGATGCGCCGGCCGGCGTCGGTCTTGATGTAGTCGCTCACCACGACCTTGCCGTTGATCTGCTGCACCTGGCGCCGCACCTGAACCGTGCCTTTCTCCCAGTCCAGATCCGCCCAGCTCAGCCCGAGGCCCTCGCCGCGGCGCAGGCCGAGAGCGAGGAGCAGATGATAGAGGAGCGCGTAGCGCGTGCTGAGCTTGGGCAGGCTCTTGCTGCGGCCATCTTTCGTCGTGTACGGCTTGCGAACATCGAGTCGGGCATCGGCAGCCTTCAGCAGTGTCCGGGCCTCGCTCAGAGTCAAGGCACGGGCGCGGTCGTTCGTAATCGGCGGCAGGTCCACGTCCTTGGCTGGGTTCGCGCTGATGAGCCGATAGCGGACGGCGATGTCCAGCATCCCGCGCAGGCGGAGGTAGGCGTTGCGCACCGTCGCGGCACCCTGCCCAGCGTCTACGAGCATATTGATCCAGCCCTGAACGCGGGCCGCCGTGAGCTTGTCGAGCCGAATGGTTCCGAGCTTCGGGTTGATGTAGAGTCGGAACATCTGCTCGTAGCTCGCGTAGGTGCTGGCCCGGCGGGTGCGCTTGACCACGTCGCGCAGCCAGACCTCGCTGAACTGCTCGATGGTCGGCTGCTTGGCGTCGAGGTCGAGGCCCTGGGCGCGCTTGGCCTTGATCTCCTCGGCCTTGGCCAGCACTTCCGCCTTGGTCTTGCCGCTGACGCGCGGGCGCTTCCCCATCTCATCGCGCGGCAGGTAGTAGATCCAGCGCTTGCGCTCTTCATCGTAGAACAGCGAGCCATCACCTGGCTCTCGTCGCTTTGGCATCGTGATCTCCTGTCCCGACTGCTCGGCACCTCCACACAGGGTGAAGCACCAATACACCCTTGCCCTAACCGCCACCCTTGTAGGGTAGGGCCAGAAAGTGCATTCGGGAATATGACAAAACTCTGGACAAAACTCTGGACATGTGCCAAAGTACTAGCCAGAAAAGCCTAATCCTCGTTCGCGGAGGCTGATATAGCGGTTTCCTGCGAGAACCAGGTGATCAAGCACCTCGACATCAAGCAGTTTTCCGGCTTCGACGATCTGTCTCGTCACCAAAATATCCTCAGGACTGGGGGCTGGATCACTGCTTGGGTGGTTATGAGCGACAATTATTGAAGTTGCATTGAGGCGTAGTGCCTCTTTGAACACCTCGCCGACCCTGATCATGGCGGTATTCACTGAGCCCCGATACACTTTCGCAACCTTGACTAACCTGTTTTTGGTATCAAGGGCAGCGACCCATAACTCCTCCTGATCGAGGGCCATCATCTCGACCATGAAGAGCTTGGCGACGTCGGCGGGGGACTTGACCTGGAAGCGGTCCTCGTAGCCGGCGATCGCCAGGCGTCGGCCAATCTCCAGGGCCGCCTTCAGGCATGCGGCCTTGCGTGGCGTGCCGATACTGGCGGCGACGGCGCGAATGTCGGCGCGGAGCAGGCCGATCCAGCCGTGGTAGTCGCGCAGACACTGGGCACACACCTCGAGGTCGTGCTGGCCGGAGACCAGCGCGAGCAGCTCGGCGTCGCTCAGCGCGTCAGGGCCGTGGTCGGCAATGCGGCTGGCCGGCCGCTCGTGGAGGGGGAGCTCGCGGATGCGCATCAGCGGCCCCCTTCGTTCATGCGGTCGACCACCTTGACCACGCGCAGCGCGAGCACGAGCCGGTAGCCCTGGCGGATCAGCTCGGCCACGCGCCCTGCCGCCGAGGGGTTGGAGAGCACGAGGTCGGCGTACTGCTCCTCGATGCGCTGGTGGGACTGCTGCCCGCCCCGCCGGCCGTGCTCCGCCGCGTTCTCGCTGGTGAATCGAGCCATCGCTGTGCCTCCCGGTATCTGTCGAAACCTGGGCACACCAAAACCAGCCGTGTGAGCGGCTGGTAAGTTCTGCGCGGCTCACAGGTGCAGTGCCTGGGCTGCTACGGCTCGCTGAAGAGGCGAAGCTGCTGTGGTCCTGGAGGCTGCTCAGGGGCGAGGTGATCTCGGTCTGTGACTACCTCCTCCTGGCGCTCCTGCCGGCGTACCTTCTGCACCACGAGCCCGTCGGCGACGACGCGTAGCCAGCGGACGCCGCGCAGGGTGCTCCAAAACCAGCCCTGCTCAGTGATGCTGCTGCTGCCGAGGCGCTGGACGCGTGCGCCGTAGCGCTCGATGCGCCCGTCGTCGCCCACACGGTAGATGCCGTGACGCCGTGGGCGCACGTAGAGCCAGGGCTGTGGCGGCCGTCGCCGCGATCGTTGGTTGGGCAGGATGTAGGAGACGGGCGTGGTCTTGAGCAGCTCTACCTCGCGCCGAAGCTGTCGGCGCTCACGGGCGGTCATGCCGAGATCGGCCAGGGGTGAGGCGAAGCGGTACAGCAGCGCATCAGCCGCAACAAGCAGATCCCAGACGCTGCCCTCGCTCCAGGTGCGCCGGCGCAGCTCCGGCGGTACGCGACGGCGAGACATTGGCGTTCTCCCGATGTGGACGAGGGACGCCAGTTGTTGTGTTGGCACCCCTCGCCTCAGCAGTTCTCGGTAACGGGGGCTAGAATAATGGGAGCTGGGTCACCTCCACCTCATCGTGAGGGGCAGCACTGACCGTGGGGCGCCGCGGCTGTCGCTGACCGCGGGTGTCGCCGAACAGAGCCGCGCTCGTCATCGTCGTGTGCGGCGAGCCCGCCTCGGTCGCCACGGATAGATCGGCCATCTCACGTCGCTGCGGCTCCAAGTGCGAGGAGTGGGAGAGAACGCGGCGCTCGGCCTCGGCGGCCATGAAGGCGAGCGAGGCGGGTGCGGGCGGAATGACCGGCTGCCACTCGACCCAGCCGTCGTCGGCGCGCTCCTCCTGGGCGAGCGCGACAAGCAGCTCAGCAAGCGGGGCCTCCTCTGGTGCTGCCTCCCCATCGGGCTGCGCTGCTCTTTCCGGCACCGCCGGTGACGCACCCTGCTCGGCTCCGGCCTCCTCCTCGGCGGCAGCGAAGGCGGCATTGATGGCGCTCAGCTCGCTCATCGCCGCGTCGTAGGTGGCCTGGCCGTCCCACGCTTCGAGCCTCGTCAGCTCCCGGTCGATGGTGGCGATGCGCTCGTTGGCCTCGGTGACCCGTCCCTGGAGCCGCGCCAAGATGTGCGGGATGTCGCTGATTGTGCGACCAACGCTCTGCCAGACGCCGGTGTCGGTCGCGGCCGTGATGGCGTCGAGCGTGGTGCCGTCGGGCAGGGCAAGGTTGAGGTCGGCGGCAAAGACCGCGTGGGCCTGCACGACCAGATCGAGGCCCCGGTAGCGGGCGACAACGCCACGCAGCCGCTGCCGTCCGAAGGCCGCGGCGCTCTGGTAGTCATGGACGAGCCGGCGCACGGCCCCGCCTGCCTCGGCCCGGTTGGTGATCGGCGAGAACCGTTCGCTGCCCACAGAGGCTGCCACCTCCGCGAAGAACGGCTCGTGGGGGTGGTCAGTGACGAGTGCTGCAGCGCGCTCCCATTGGCTATGCCGGCCCTCGGCGCGGCGGATCTCCTCCTCGGTAAAGTGGCGCTCGATCTGGAGATTGCGCCGGGTGTCGAGCCACACTCCACGCACGCGCTCAAGCCGCGCGACCTCGGCCTCCAGCTGCACCTTCCTGACAATCTGCGGGTTGCCGCTGGCGATCGCCTTGATCTCGGCGGCCGACAGGACCACATCGGAGGTGTCCTCGACGGTGCGGGCGGTGATCTCGCCGGCCAGGGCCTGCTCGATGAAGCGCGCCTTGCTCTCGATCAGTTGGTACTGGTACCCATCAAACGAGCCCTCGGCAATGTATGAAAACAGGTAGACCTGTGGCCAGCGGTTACCCTGACGGAGGATGCGGCCGTGGCGCTGCTCGAGGTCGCCAGGTCGCCACGGGCAGTCCAGGTTGTGCAGGGCGATCAGGCGCTGCTGAACATTCATCCCGGTGCTCATTTTCCCCGTCGAGCCGAGCAGGACGCGCACCCGGCCCTCGTTCACCGCGGCGAAGAGGGCGTCGCGCTGAGCTTTGGTCGTGCAATCGTGGATGAAGGCGATCTCGTCGCGGGGGATGCCCTGCGTGATCAGACCGTCGCGGATCTCGTAGTAGACGAAGTTGCTCAGCCAGCGCTCCTCGGCGGTCTCGACCGCCTGCGCGGGCTCGGCGGCTTCGGCCTCCAGCTCGGCGCTCGTCAGACGCGTTGGCGGCTCATCTGCCCCGCGTCCGCTGCCCTTCGGGGTCGCTAGATCGCAGAAGACCAGCTGGGTGCCCCGGAGCGGGGTGTAGGCGTGGTAGAGCTGCGCGACGTTGGCGACCAGCGCCGCGATCTTGCTCACCCGCGGCCGGGGCGCCTTTGGCACGACCAGGCGGATGTCGAGCGCCGCCTTGCGCCCGTCGCCCACGATCCGAAGCAAGTTATCCTCAGTCGGATCGACGCGCCCATTGCGCACCGCGTCGGCACGGGCGGCCAGCGACTGGACGTAGCGCTTCAGAGCAGCCGAGGGCGGCACGACCACCGGGATGACCTTGCCCGTGACCAGCTCCGGCTCGG
>DAOLDO010000204.1:0-7118 GCA_035327325.1 Chloroflexaceae bacterium
CCGCGCACCACGTCGAGCCGGCGGCCACCTGGCGGGCGAAGGCGTACATGCCGTGGCGGTCTGCGGGGGTGGGGAAGGGGCCGAGGTACTGGCTGTGAATGGCCGGCGTGAGCTTCGCCCGGTCGCCGAAGACCATGGGCAGCAGGCTGCGGGCCGAGACGTTCATCTGCAGGTAGAGGAAGCGTCCGAGGGGCCCGCCGAAGAGCTTGCCGACGGCCGGCACGGCGAACTCGCCCTCCATGGGCCACATGTAGGTATTGAAGAGGGCCAGGCGCGCGATGCGCTCGGGGTGGTCGAGGGCGTAGGCCAGGGCGATCGGGCCGCCCAGGTCGTGGGCCACCAGGGTGAACTGGCCCAGGTCCAGGCGCTCGATCAGGGCCGCCAGGTTGCGGGCGTGCTCGGCGAAGCTGTAGCCCCAGCCCGGCGGTTTGGCCGAGAGGCCGAAGCCGATATGGTCGGGCGCCACGCAGCGGTGGTCGGCGCGCAGCTCTTTGATCAGGTGGCGGTAGAGGAACGACCATGTGGGCGTGCCGTGGACGAAGAGGATCGGCTCGCCCGCCCCTTCATCTACATAATGCATCTGCCCGCCGTCCACCTCGGCGAAGTGGGGCGCGAACGGGTAGGCCACGCGGTCCAGCCAGCTTGGGGTCATGCCATCGCTCCTTGCCTTGTGTAGCGCGCCACCAGGGCCTCGACCACAGCCTCGAGGGGGTAGCCCTCGGGGTCAATCACATAGTGCTGACAGACGCCGTCAATCGCGGCGAAGAGCAGCCGGGCCTCGACCTCGGGCGCGGCGACGCCGGCCGCGCGCAGCGAGCGCTCGAGGGTCTGCCTGATGGTCTCGACCCAGGTGCTCAGCTCGGGGCCGAGGGCGGCGAGCACGGACTGCTGCATGCGCACGCCATAGCTGAGCCGCCAGAACTCCAGCCGCTCGCCCACGGTGACGAAGGCGGCCCTGATGATCGCCTCCACCGTGGGCGGCCCGTCGCCGCCCGAGGCGGCGAGGGCGAACGACGCGTAGACGTCCTGGATGCTCTGCTGGAAGATCGCCCTGAGCAGCTCCTCCTTGCCGGCGAAGTGGCTGTACATCAGGCCCTGGGCGACGCCCGCGGCCTCGGCGATCGCCTTGACGGTGGTGCGCTCGTAGCCGTCGCCGCTGAAGCGGGCCAGGGCCGCCCTGATGATGCGGCCCCTGGTCTCGTCGCGCAGGGCCTGGTTCTGCTCGGGGGTCCGTGGTGACATAGCCGATTTCTTTGAGTGAACGTCCATTCAATGTATAGCACGTGGAGCGCAGCGTGTCAAGCCCCCCGGTCGCGGCTGGGTCAGGTGGCCTCGACGATCCGCGCCCCCAGCACGCGGACGAGGTCGGCGACGCCGACGCCGAGCATGACCCCGCGCTGGCCCGCGTTGACGTAGATGCGCTCGTGCCCCTCGGCCGAGCGGTCGAGGTAGCTCTGCCACTTCTTGGGCGCCAGGGCCAGGGCGCCGATGCCGCCGACCTTGAGGCCGGTGAGGCGCTCGGTCTCGGCGCGGGGCATCAGCTCGAGGCGCTTCTGGCCGATCGCGGCGGCCGCCCGCTTCAGGTCGAGCTGCCGGTCGGCGGGCAGCATCACCAGAACGGGGCGACCGTGGCCCGCGCCCGTCAGCACCAGGGTCTTGTAAACCTGGGCTGGCGGCAGGCCGATGCGCCGCGCCACCTCTTCGGCGTCGGGCGGGTCGTCGGGGTCGTAGTCGTAGGTGAAGGTCTCGTAGGCGACCTTGTGGGTCTCCAGCAGGCGCTGGGAGTTGAGCTTGCCGCTCATTGGTGCTCCTGGCTCTTCGGCTTCTTCTGCTATGATACCGGCGGCGACGCGGCCTGATCAATCCAGCGGAGGGCGTATGCATGGGGGCGACCTGATCGCGAGCGTGCTCGAGGCCCAGGGCGTCGAGCTGCTCTTCACCCTGGTGGGCGGGCACATCTCGCCGATCCTGGTGGGCGCGAAGGCCCGGGGCATCAGGGTGGTGGACACGCGCCACGAGGCCACGGCGGTCTTCGCGGCCGACGCGGTCGCCCGGCTGACCGGGCGCCCCGGCGTGGCGGCGGTGACGGCGGGCCCCGGCCTGACCAACACGGTCACCGCGGTGAAGAACGCCCAGATCGCCCAGTCCCCCGTCGTCCTGCTGGGCGGCGCCGCGGCCACGGTGCTCAAGGGGCGGGGCTCGCTGCAGGACATTGACCAGCTGGCCCTGCTACGCCCCCATGTGAAGTGGACGGGCTCGGCGCGGCGCGTGGCCGACCTGGTGCCCATGCTCGAGCGGGCCTTCGGCGAGGCCCAGACCGGCGTGCCCGGCCCGGTCTTCCTCGAGTGCCCAATTGACCTGCTCTACGGCGAGGCCGAGGTGCGCAGGCTGTACGGGGCGGCGGGCCGCGGGCGCAGCCTGGCGTCCAGGGCGACCAGCATCTACCTCCAGGCCCACCTGGCCTACCTCTTCGCGGGGGCTGGGCGCAGCCACGCGGGGCCGGCGGTGCTGGCGCAGCCCCCCCTGCCCGACAGCGACAGCGTGGAGCGGGCGGCCCTGGCCCTGCGGCGGGCCCGCCGCCCCGTGCTGGTGGTCGGCAGCCAGGCCCTGCTCGAGGAGGGCGCGGCGGCCGAGCTGGCCCGCGCCGTCGAGCGGCTGGGCGCGCCGGTCTACCTGTCGGGCGGGGCCAGGGGGCTCCTGGGCGCCGCGCACCCGCTGCTCATGCGCCACAGGCGGCGCGAGGCCCTGCGCGAGGCCGACACGGTGATCCTGGCGGGTGTGCCGTGCGACTTCCGGCTCGACTACGGACGGCAGATCGGGCGGGACGCCACCTACATCGCCGCCAACCGCAGCCCCGACGACCTCAGGCTCAACCGGCGCCCCGACATCGGCGCCCTGGCCGACCCGGGGCGCTTCCTGCGCACCCTGGCCAAGGCCGCGCCCGACGCGGGCCGCTGGCCGGGCTGGCTGGGCACCCTGCGCGACCGCGACGAGGCCCGCGAGGCCGAGATCGCCCAGAAGGCCGAGGAGCGCACGGCCAACCTCAACCCGGTGCGGCTCTGCCGCGAGATCGAGGCGGCCCTGCCCGACCGGGCCCTGGTG
This sequence comes from Chloroflexaceae bacterium, assembly GCA_035327325.1. Taxonomy (GTDB): domain Bacteria; phylum Chloroflexota; class Chloroflexia; order Chloroflexales; family Chloroflexaceae; genus CAIWXH01. Next base: position 3,103 of record DAOLDO010000204.1, read on the forward strand.
GTGGCCGACGGGGGCGACTTCGTGGCCACCGCCTCGTACATCGTCAGCCCGCGGGCGCCACTGCGCTGGCTCGACCCGGGGCCCTTCGGCACCCTGGGCGTGGGCGCCGGCTTCGCCCTGGGCGCCAAGCTGGCGCGCCCCGAGTGCGAGGTTTGGGCCCTCTTCGGCGACGGCGCCTTCGGCTATAGCCTTGCCGAGCTCGACACCTTCGCCCGCCACGGCGTGCCGATCGTGGCCGTGGTCGGCAACGACGCCAGCTGGGGCCAGATCGCCCGCGACCAGATCGGCGTCCTCGGCGACGACGTGGCCACCGCTCTGGCGCCCACGCCGTACCACAGCGCCGCCGAGGGCCTCGGCGCCGCGGGGCTGCTGCTCGACGACCCCGAGCTCGTGGGCGAGACCCTGGTCCGGGCCCGCGCCCTCGCCGCCGGTGGCCGGCCCGTGGTGGTCAACGCCCGCCTCGGCCGGAGCGACTTCCGCAAGGGCTCGATCTCGATGTAGCCGCCGGCGGCCCCGGCTACGTACGCAATACCGTATTTCACTCGATGTACGGGGCGCCTCCCCCGCTGTACACTGCTGCCATCACCGAGAGCAAGCAGCGAAGCAGCCCGTCAGGGCAGACAGCTACAAGGAGGCAGACGATGCGCGCTCCCTACACGACGACCAACAGCACGCAGATTGTGTTCGGCTGGCTCGTGGCCCAGGAGGCGCGCCTGCACCGCCGCTTCCAGCTGATGAGCGCCCGCCGGGACCTTGCCCGCGCCTTCGCCCGCTTCGCGGCCGCCTACCCCCGCATGGCCCACTCCCTCTTCGACGCCCACTTCGTGGAGACCCGGGTGGCGCCCCTGCTGGCCCGCGCCTACGAGACCGGCGCGCCCCTGCGGCCCGAGGCGGTCGCCGCGGCCTGGGTCGAGGCCTGCCGCGGGCCCGAGGCCGACGCCGGGTGCTACGACCTCACCGCGATCACCGTGGCCGCCCGCGAGCTGCTGGATTGCCTGGACGCCGAGCGGCGTCTCGCCCCGAAGGCCGAGGCCGCGCCCTGGGAGGACAACGGCGCCCTGTTCGCCGAGGCGGTGCGGGCCAACTCGAACCTGGAGCTGGACTGGCTCTGGCTCGCCGCGCGGGTGCGCGACGAGGAGCAGCGGCGCTTCTGCTACCAGAAGGCCCTCCACATCAACCCCGCCTGCGAGGAGGCCTGGCGCGCCCTGGCCGCCATGGCGCCCGCCCGCGCCCGCGCCCCCGAGCTGACCCTGCGCGAGGCGTAGGCCGGTCCGTCCCCGGCTTGAGCGTCCTCTCGCCCGATCAGGGCGGGGGGCGCTGATGTTTCCCGGCTTCCCGTGCTATACTGGGGGCACCCATCCCAGCGCCAGGCACGGTCGAGCCGAAGGAAACGTCCGCATGGAGACGAGCGCCCCCGCGACGCCGGCCCCGGGCGGCCATCTGCGCCCCCAGGCCCGCGCGCTGCCCACCCCCCTGACGCCACTGGTCGGCCGCGAGGCGAGCCTGGCCGGCCTGATCGCCCAGCTGCGCGACCCCGAGTGCCGCCTGGTCACGATCTGTGGCCTTGGCGGCATCGGCAAGAGCCGGCTGGCCCTCCAGGCCGCCCGCGAGCTGAGCGGCGACGAGGTCTTCCCCGACGGGGTCTGCTACGCCTCCCTCGAGTCGGTCATGCCGCGCGAGCCCCTGGCCGAGGTGCTGTCCACCACCATCGCCGCGGCCCTGGGCCTGACGGTGCGCGGCCCGGAGGCGGCGGGGGCGCAGCTGATCGGCTACCTGGGCGAGCGCCAGCTGCTGCTGGTGCTCGACCGCATCGAGCACCTGGTGGCCGCCGCGCCCGCCCTGGCCAACCTGCTCCAGGAGGTCAGCGGCCTGACCGTGCTCGCCACCTCGCGCGAGCGCCTGAACCTGCGGGGCGAGCAGGTGATCCTGCTGGACGGCCTGGCCTACCCGCCCGCCGCCCCCGGCGCGGGTCGGCCCCCGGAGAGCTACCCGGCGGTGCAGCTCTTCGCCGAGGTGGCCAGGGCGGTCTCGCCCGACTTCGCCCTGGGCCCGGCCAACGCCGAGGCGACGGCCCGCATCTGCCGGCTGGTGGACGGGCTGCCCCTGGCGATCGAGCTGGCCGCCCGCTGGACGCCCATCCTCGCCTGCGCCGAGATCGCCGACGAGATCGCCCAGAACCTCGACTTCCTCACCGACGACACGCGCCAGGCCAGCGAGCAGCACCGCAGCCTGCGGGCGGTCTTCCAGCACTCGTGGTCGCTGCTGACGCCGCCCGAGCAGCAGGCTCTAGGGCGGCTCTCGGTCTTCCATGGCTCGTTCACGCGCAACGCCGCCGACGCGGTGGCCGGCGCCGGGCTGCCGATGCTCGCCGCCCTGGTCAACAAGTCCCTGGTGCGCCGCGTCAGCGGCGAGATGGGCGCCGCGGCCCGCTACGAGCTGCCGGGCCCGCTGCGCCAGTACGCCGCCGAGCAGCTCGCCGCCGCCGGCGAGGAGGCCGCGACGGCCGACCGCCACGCGAGCCACTTCCTGGGGCTGCTGGCGGCCAGCGTTGGCGACTTGCGGGGGCCCGCCCAGCTCGAGGTCCTGGCGGCCCTCGGCGCCGAGATTGACCAGCTGCGGGCGGCCTGGCACCACGCGAGCGCCCGCGGCGACCACGGGGCCCTGGGCGCCGCCGCACCCGCCCTCTTCCACGTCTACGACATGCTCAGCTGGTTCCAGGAGGGCGCCAGCGCCTTCGCCGCGGCCAGCCGGGCCATGGCGCCCCGGCGCGACGAGCCGGGCGTCGCCGCGGCCTACAGCGCCGTCCTCGCCCGCGAGGGCTGGTTCACCTTCCACCTGGGCCGCCAGCGCGACGCCCGCGCCCTGCTTGAGCTGAGCCTGGCCGTGCAGGAGGCCAACGGCCTGTCGGCCGCGATGGGCTTCGGCCTGAGCTACCTGGCCGCCGTCTGCGCCTACCTGGGCGACGCCGAGTCCGCCCGGGCCTACGGGGAGCGGGGCCTCGCCCTGGCCAGGGCCGGCGGCGACGCCTACGCCGAGGCCGTGGCCAGCAACATCCTCGGGCAGATCGCCTACGACCGCGGCGACTACCCGACCGCCCGCGCCGCGAGCGACCAGAGCCTGGCGATCGAGCAGCGCATCGGCAACCGCTGGAGCATGAGCTTCTCGCTGACCAACCTGGGCAAGGTGGCCTACGCCCAGGGCGACTACGAGGCCGCCCGGCGCCTCTTCGCCCAGAGCCTCGACCTGCGCATCGCCATCGGCGATATCAGGGGCGCGGCGATCAGCCACCACCGCCTCGGCGACACCGCCGTGGCCCTCGGCGACCAGGAGGCCGCCCGCTCGCACTACAGCCAGAGCCTGGCCCTGTTCCGGGGCATCGGCAACCGCTGGGGGCAGGCCGCCGTGCAGATCGCGCTCGGGCAGCTGGCCATCGCCCAGGGCCGCCCGGGCGAGGCCGTCCCCCTGCTGCAGGAGGCCCTGGGCCTGGCCATGGAGACCGGGTCGGGCCCGCAGGTGGCGGCGGTGGCGGCCCTCTGCGCGCCCCTGGTGCGGCCCCACGACGCGGCGTGGGCGGGGCAGCTCGAGGCCCTCGCCGCCGACCCGGGGGCCGGGGCCGAGGCGGCCCAGAGGCTCGCCGCGCGGCTGCTCACCTGGCACTACAGGCCGCCCGCGCCGGGGGCGGGCCGCGACGGGGCGGGCCGCGCCAGCTACCCCGGCGGCCTGACCGCCCGCGAGGTCGAGGTGCTGCGCCTGGTGGCCCAGGGCCTCACCGACGCCCAGGTCGCCGACGAGCTGGTGCTCAGCCGGCGCACCGTCAGCACCCACCTGACCTCGATCTACGGCAAGCTCGGCATCAACTCGCGCAGCGCCGCCACCCGCTTCGCCCTCGAGCAAGGGCTCACCTAGAGGGATGAGGGATGAGGGATGAAGGCCGCGGCAGCGCGTGCCGAGGCCCTGCGCGCGCCCCGCCGCGCCGGGCATCCCGCCCGAGCAATGCCGAGGGGTTGCCGCTCCCG
>DAOLDO010000204.1:7218-8901 GCA_035327325.1 Chloroflexaceae bacterium
GCGGGGTCGTAGGGGAACCTGGTTCCCCTACACCAGCGCCTTCTCGGTCTCGCGGTCGAAGATATGCATCTTGTCCATGTCGAGGACGATGTCGAGGGTGTGGCCGGTGCGGGCGCTGGTGCGCGGGTCGAGGCGGCCGATGAACTCCTTGCCGCTGTTCTCGACGTAGGCGTAGACCTCGGAGCCCATCGGCTCGGTCACGTTGACGGTGGTGGCGAGCTTGGCGGCCTCGTCCACGCCGCGGGCCACGTAGTGGGCGTCGTGCACGTCCTCGGGCCTGATGCCGAAGTAGATATCCTTGCCCACGTGGCTGCCGATCTTGTCGGTCTTCGCGGCGGGCACGGGGACGACGAAGTCCTTGGCGACCACGACGGCCAGGCCGCCGTTGACCCGGTCGAGCTTGGCCTCGAAGAAGTTCATGGCGGGGCTGCCGATGAAGCCGGCCACGAACATGTTCTGGGGCGTGTCGTAGAGGGCCTGGGGCGTGTCGAGCTGCTGGAGGATGCCGTCGCGCATCACGGCGATGCGCGTGCCCATGGTCAGGGCCTCGGTCTGGTCGTGGGTCACGTAGATGAAGGTCGTCTTCAGGCGCTGGTGCAGCTTGCTGATCTCGGCGCGGGTCTGCACGCGCAGCTTGGCGTCGAGGTTGGAGAGGGGCTCGTCCATGAGGAAGACGGCGGGGTCGCGCACGATGGCGCGGCCGAGGGCGACGCGCTGGCGCTGGCCGCCGGAGAGGGCCTTGGGCTTGCGGTCGAGCAGGTGGCTGATCGAGAGCATCTCGGCCGCCTCCTTGACGCGCTTGTCAATCTCCTGCTTGGGCACCTTGCGCAGCTTGAGGCCGAAGGCCATGTTGTCGTACACGCTCATGTGCGGGTAGAGCGCGTAGCTCTGGAAGACCATGGCGATGTCGCGGTCCTTGGGGGGCACGTCGTTGACCACGCGGTCGCCGATCCAGATATTGCCGTCGGTGATCTCCTCCAGGCCGGCCAGGCAGCGCAGGGCCGTAGACTTGCCGCAGCCCGAGGGACCGACCAGCACGAGGAACTCGCCGTCGTTGATGTCAATGTTCAGGTCCTTGAGGACGGTCACCTCGCCGAAGCGCTTCCAGACGTGCTCGAACTTGATGCCAGCCATGGGTCCTCCTTGTGCTTCTTAACCGTCGTTGGTGTCGGGGTCGCTCCCGGGGTGTCGGCGATCTCTGCTCGGTCTCCCTAAGCGGGCGGGGCGGTCGAGCGGCGGACGATCCGCGCCCCCTTCGACGGCGAGGTGCAAATCCTGTACGCCCACGAGGCCGAGTGGGCCAACCCGGGCGATCCCGTGCTTCAACTCGTTCGGCTCGACGACCTGTACGTCAACCTCGTGGTGCCCGCCTCGCAACACGATCCGCAGGAGCTTGACGGGTGCGCGGTCACGGCGACGGCGACCCTGGCCCGCGGGCGGACCGCCTTGGTCGAGGGACAGATCGCCTTCGTCGACCAGGAGGTGCAGGGCGGATCGTCCGAGTTCGCCTACAAAGTCCGGGCGGAGATGAAGAACGTCCAGATCGAGGGGGATTGGGTCCTCCGCCCCGGGATGACCGTCGAGGTGACGATCCACCTGGACCGCAAACTGTCGCGGTAGTGAGTCGGTTCGCTCGTGCCGCCGCGGCGAAAGACACGCTCGAGGCGTGACCGGGAATTCGCT